>NZ_JBSXNX010000021.1:0-184979 GCF_056857855.1 Maricaulis sp. B-26 | reverse complement strand
CACATTCGTGTGCGTAGTCGGTCCCGAATTGACGTGGGCCGCCGCGCTCGCGCCCGGGTTCTGCAGGCGCTGCAGGTCCTGCCCCACGAAATTGGCATGACCGGGCACGTTGGAATGCGTGGTCGGACCGGAATTGGCGTGGACAGCCGCAGTGGCTGGTGGCTGGGCGACCAGCTGGTCGGTCTGGCGGATCGTGGTCTGCGGATTGATGACGCGTCCCGTTGCGGGCCGGGCCTGATCGTCACTCTCATCGCGTTGCTGGCCATGGGTGGCTCCGGACGCGCCGCTCGCCGCGATCAACGCGGCACCGGCGACAGTCAGAAGACGGCCAAGCTTGGATGTTACTTTTCCATAAAGCGACATCGTATCCTCTCCCCGTGGATCTGCTCGCTGCCTCGCTGGGCTGTCAGCCTCAAGCTCCCACTCCCTCGACGCGAAACTCTTAACACGTTATGCGTGCGATTGTTAGCGTATAGTTTTGCTTTCATACCGCATGGAACCGGATCGGATCGCGATCATGTCGACTCCGCATTGCTCATTTTGCGATATGCCCCTGCATTCGCGGACTTTTCAGGCAAATGCAGCACGGGCCGATGCGTCCGCGATAAACGGGCGCTTCATCGACAACGACATCCTGCTGGTCGACGACCTCTACGTTAACGGCGCGGACCTGATCGAGACGGCCGAGGGCCTGTCTGCCTGGCGCGGTTCTGCCGTGTCCGACACCGGCGGCACCTATGCGCGATCGAGCCGGACCAGCGCTTTCATGCATTTGTCGGGCGGCGTGGACGCAAGCCTGTCTCCGTTCCAGGACAGCGTCTCCCGGGCTCTGCATGCGGCTGCAGCCTGTTACGCCGCTGCGGTCGATAATCTACGCCTGCAGTCGGATCTGGCGGTGCAGATCCTGCGTTACGGACCGGGTCAGGAATTCACGCTGCATGCCGACCGCGAACCGGGCTCCGGCCGCGTCTACGGCGCACGCCAGCTGTCGGCCATTCTTTATCTCAATGACGATTACGAGGGCGGAGAGCTGGAATTTCCCAGGCAAGGCGTGGCCTATAATCCGCGCGCCGGTTCGGCGATCGTCTTTCCCAGCGGTTTCACCCATCCGCACAGCAGCCGCCCGGTGAAGACCGGCGTGAAATACAGCGCGGTGACCTGGTTCATCTGAAGACGGAGCGTGCCGGCCAACACTTGAAAATGCCCGCCAGCGCACCGGCCGAATGATTTCGACTTGTCTCTTGAATCAGGATCGAACCCCGTCTTTCAAGACCGCTCTGCCCGTCTCTGGTATCGGCTCCGTCCGGATTAGTTTTCGACCACGTGCAGGCCGTCGAGCAGGGCTTGCGTGGCCACGCCTTCGGCGAAGATGTAGTCGGCACCGCGATATTCGGCATAAACGGCGAGGGCGCGGCGGGTGGCAGCATCCATGTGACCGGTCGCTTCGCGTTCCAGGAACTTCATGTCGGCCAGCTGTGCCTGCAGGCGTTCGACCTCGGACGGTGCGAGCCGCTGTTCGAACACCGCGACCAGCGCGCCGCTGGGATCGTGCATTACGAAGACTCGGTCGTCGATACGGCGCAGGTCGGCCAGAGGTTCGCCTGCGCAGGTAAGCCGGAGCGATGATTGTGCCGGAGGTCTGTAGGTGTCGGCGTCGAGCAGGGGAAGGGTGAGGTCGGACAGGTTGGAATCGTCCAGCCGGACGATTTCGTCCGGAATTGCCTCTACCCTCCAGTCGTCGCAGGTACGTCCGTCGTACCAGACGAGCATTTCATCGAAGCGTATGGACGCGCCCTCCGGAAAAGCCTGCGATCCGGCGTCGATCGTGGCTTCGACATGGCTCGATCGGCGGACCGCCGCGAGATCGTACGCGCCGGCCAGGAGGGCCGGTTCCGGTTGCAGGATACCGCCGGCGGTGAGCAGGCCCACATGAAGCGCGATTGCGAGATTGATCATGGTGATGCCGGAGCTCCTCGACTGGTAAGGCTGGTGCGCTCTGCGCAGCGTCCATTTCGCTCGCCCCATGCGGCGAAATGAAGGCCGGGGACCCTACGGTCCTCCAGCCGCCCCGGCACGTTCCATCAGATGGTTCGCGAATTCCGGGATTTGCTCGCCGATCGCTGGCGTGAAGGGGACACCGCGCCAGCGTGTTTCGATAGTCTCTTCAGCATCCTCTCCGGCTGCGGGGACGAAGCGTTCGATAACGCCCTGTTCGTCTGCCGACGGCGTGAAGGTGACCTGGACTTCGCTTCGCCGCAGGCCGGTTCGCCAGTTCGGCTGACCGGCCAGCCGTGGCGCACCAGGGAGCGCACGTTCGTACTCGCCCGAAAGCATGGTCTGGATCTCGCGTGCCATCGCAGGGTCGCCCGGACCGGCGCGGACGATCCCGCCGGCGTCGATGATGACGACCTGCAATTCCCCGCCGGGAGATTGCACGAAGCCGAAATTATTCCATTTGAAGTCGAGCCAGACATAGCCGGCAGCATTCAGCTCCTCGATGACATCGGCCAGGAGCTCGATCTGTGCCTGGCTGAGCGGGCGGCCATTGCGGATCTGAACTTGCGCAGTTTCGACGAGCTCGGCGATCTGGACACGCACGACACCGTAACGCGCAGCTCCGGCGACCGTGAATGTGTCGACGATTTCCGGTAGCCGGACCCGCGGAGAGCCAAGGCTGGAAATCACGGCTTCGCCGAGCGCATCTGCATCGGCAGCATGATACATGCCGGTGTCGAACGTCAGCCGGATCGCCGTCGGCGCGCCCTGGGTCGTGGTGACTGCGCTGTGATAGGCCGCTGTCGTCGAGCCGGCATCGATGAAGCGACCGACGGACAGGCGGCGTGTATCACCCGTTCCGGTCGCGAGTTCGAGATCCGTATTGGCGTGACCGGGGCCGAGCGCTTGCGCATTGATGACCTCGCCGCGCGTTCCCGAATGGCTGGCATGTTCGCCGCGTTGCAGCGACAGTCCGGCGGACGGCTCGGCCAGCAAGTCGGCGAGAAGCTGGCCCGACCCGACCTCTTCGGGCGGTCGCGAGACGGCCTCGAATCGGCCGCCCGGCGGCAAGGTCGGTTCGGGGACGCCAGCCATGGCGGGCTGCAGGTCGGCGTCCAGCTCGAACCGGATCACACGGGAATCGACGATGGTCGCATCAGGATCGGGCGTGGCGGTACGCGCGAGCTCGTCCGTGCGGCGCGCAGCGACGTCTGCGACAATGTCGAGGGCCTGGATTTCGTCCGCGGTCATCGCACTGCGCCCGAGCTGGATCTCGCGGAGCCGGCTGCGCATGGCGAAAGCGGCGAATTGCCGGCGTTCGAGAGCGGTCAGGCTGGAAATGCCGCGCTGTTCGATCGAACGCGTGACCTGCAGGCCGGCGACGACGGGGGCCGGCGTCCGGATTGCCCGGACGACGTGGACGCCATCCATGCCGGCGAAGGCGGCCGACAGGCCGATATTGAACAGCATCTCGCCGAAGGCCTTCGCCTCCAGCTCCGCGGCTGCGTGGCGTTCGTAGCCGAGCACGATGCCGGCGCGTTCCGAGAAGTCGATTTCAGACTGACCCGAAAGATAGTCCCGCGCCTCTATCCAGGCGGTTGCCCCGACATCTGCCGCCGCGAAGGCAAACATGACGTAAGCCGCGGACCCCGACGCTCCGAGACCCGCGGACACCGGCACCGAGATGACGGCGCTCATGGCGATCAGCAGATTATTGTCCTGTCGTGCCGCAGCCTCCTGACGGCGCACGCGCTCCATCAGCGGTTCCAGTTCCCGCATCCAGAAGAGACCGTCCGGATCGTATTGCCAGGACGTCCATGTCTGGCCGCTGACCGCATCGGTCTGCAATTCGAGGCGTCGCAGTTTCGGTTCGAGCGCGGCCTCTATCACGCCGAAGCCGCGGCCCGTCATGCGGATGATGTCGCGGATGTCGTCGCAGGGATCGAGTGCCGCGCTATCGGAGCGCAGGGAGCGGGTGCGTTCGAGCAGGATTGCCAGCGCCTGGCGTGTAGCCGCCACGCGCCAGGCGCGTGCCGCGGCTTCTCCCGCCCGGCCCGGACCCAATCCGTAGTCTCGCGCTATGGCGGCATCGTCGTCGGCCGCGACAGCAGTGCCGTACTCGACGTCCGATCCGTCGGGGGCCGTAACCTCGATACGATTGATGGGCTGCGACCGGTCGCCGTCGAGGCTGTTCATGCGGTGCAGGAGGCCGACGATTTCGGCATCCTGCTGTTCGATGCGGTTCAGCTCGGCGATGGCACGGTCGAGATGGTCGATGAAGGTGGCGCGGAGCAGGAGCGCCGCTGCGTGGTGCCCTATGGTGACGGGCTCGGTCCGGATGTCCTCGTCGAAGAATTCGAGCAGTACGACATTCCAGAATGCGTCGATCTCCCGGTTCTGCAGATCGAGCGAGGTCCAGTTGGCGACTGTGATGTCCCGGCACGCCGCAGCCTCTTGCAAGGCGACCTGGAACAGGGATTGCGCAGCTGGGGCGGGCCGCGTGGCGACCGCGATAGCGACAGGCTCGTCTTCCGGGCTGTCGAGAACGCCGATGCTTGCCGTTCGTGGCAGGACCGGCAGGGCGAAGGAAGCGGGCTCGAAATCCGGGTCGATGGTCGCTCGCAGGCTGACGAGGCGACCGGCTTGCCCGTAGGCGTCTATCTGTATCTGGCCCGGGCGAACCGGGGGCGTGCCGAGCAGCGCGGGGCCGTTGAGCACGATCGGCGGCGTGCGATAGAGATGAATTCGCCGGTCGGGATCATCCTCGCGAACCGCCGCGATCCGGTGCGTGACCGCGCCGGTGTTGTTGATCCGGTCTTCGTGAAGGACAAGCTGGATTTCATCGAGCGGAAGCGGGACGTTCGGCTCGACAACGATTTCCACGGACTCGGGAATATAGGCATTGGCGATATCGAGCGCTTCGGAGGCGTGTACGAACCTGATCTGAGCTTCGAGTCCGCCGAAGTGGAGCGCCCACAAGCCTTCGGTGCCATTGATCCCGATGGATTTGACACCGGGCATGATGCCTTCACGCAGATTGGCCCGCACGAGAAGGCCGGTCAGTCCGTCAGGCAGAGGGGCCTCCTCCGAGAGGCCTTGCAGCTGCCGGTATCGCGTCCAGGCCCGCTGATACATGTCGCGGTAGACCGGATTGTCCGTGTCGGGCCAGGCCACATACCGATACTCGATGGCCCGGTCGGTCGCGGTTAAGTCCAGTTCATCGCCATGCGACTGCGGCAGCTTCCACCCGGTCACGAAGAGATATCGCAGGTCGCTTCCCTCGCGCGCGCCCGGATTGAAGGGATAGGGGTGGGACGGGACGCCGGCAGGGGCGGCAGTCTGGTCGCTGACGGAGAAAACCGACTGGATGCGCGGCGCCGCGTTCAATCCGACCGCGCCGTCGGAAAAGGCCGGTTCGGCGGCACCGTCATCCGTCTCCCATTCGGCCATCCAGCGGAGCCCGTTTGCCGGGAGGCGCGTACGGAAAAGCAGGTCGGCATGACCGCCCCAGACCATATCGCCCACAGTGCAGGAGAAGCGGCCGGCTCCTGCCGGACGGCAGCGCGGGTCGGCTGCTGTCGCACGTTCGACCGGTTGGTAGGTAGCGCCGTCGACGAGGGAAACGGATACCTGAACGCCGGTGGCGGAGAAGTCCGGCAGGTTTCGCAAGCGCAGGGCCAGAGACATGGGTGCGCCGACGACCGGTTCCGCCGGATAGGTGGCCTGTACGACGTCCAGACGGGGAGGGTCGAGCACGACATCCACAGGCACGCGTTCCTGCTCGATACGAAAACCGTACCGCGAGGCGCCGAGCCCCTGGATGAGAACGAAATAGTCGCCGGTGCGCGGGGCGACGAAGGTGTCTTCGCCGTAAAAGGCGAATTCGATATCCTCCGTCTCGACGAGAATTGCCTCGCCCTCATCATTGCAGGCCGGTTGCAGGATCGAGAGATCGACCTCGTTCGGCATTCGCCCCGGCAGGTCGTGATAGAGTGCGAGCGGTTCCACGGTCTCGACGCGGCCGCGTATCCGCGTCCCGGCCGGGACGTCGTCCAGCCGGTAAAGGTCTCCGGTATGGCTCAGCATGGCACCGGATTCGACAGGGCCGCGTACGTCGATGGGCTCCGGATCCGGTTTCGGCGGAGCAAGCGTGTCCGGCGACGGAATGATGACCGGCACGTCTTCTTCGCCCAGATTGGGCATGTAATCGACTGAGGGACAGTAATCGGGCTGGACATGGTCCGGCCCGGCCATGGACAGGCCTTCCTGACAGACGTTGAGAGCATCGAGATGGCCGGTGATCAAGGTCCCGGCGGAGATCGGCAAAGCCGTTTCCGGGCGGTCGCCGGCATCAAGCCGGCCGCCATTGTCCCCGAAAAACACCGCACGCGCGCGGAGCGAGTATGCGAGCCCGGACTGGTTCCCGTGAAGGCGCAAAGTCGCAGTTACATTGCGCGCCGCGGCGGAGTGGGTCGTCGCGCTGGCCCGATCGGTAATCGTTTCGCCCGTTCCCCAGCCACCCCGGCCGGGCGTACTGTCCCAGGCGAGATCGATATGTTCGCCATCGGCCTCCAGCGTCACCCACCATGGCCATCGAACCGCTTCGTCCACGCGCTGGACTGCCGCTTCGATCTGCAGGTGTGCATTGGCCGGGATCCGGACTTCGAATGCTTCGGATGCGCCGTGCAGCACCCCGGCAAAGCTCTGGACGCCGACCTCGGCGGGCGCGATCCGGCTCGCGATTTCAGGAATGGGGCAGTCACTCGGAGGCGACTGGGCAGCTGTCGCGCCTGCAAGACCGAGCGAACCGAGCACGGCACAAAGCAAAGAGGACGCACTCTGTCCGCAGACCAAACGCCTCATCATGCCTCGTTTCGTTGTCGGGTCTTGTTGACTGGATAGCGTGTTTCCACCGCCAAGTCACGATTGAGGCCGACGCCAGGACGTTGCGTCGAGTGGCCGGACACGCGCGCAGGCCGTCGGATGAATTGGGGGCGGGTGGAATGGGCAGCTGAAATGCACCTGCCCCCTGCTTTCTCCATGGCGACCGACTCGAACGGGTCATGGTGATCCGGACGAAATCGCCCAGGTCGCCTCCTTCCTCGCCTCGAGGGATGCCAGCTACATCACCGGCACGACCATCTATGCCGATGGCGGCCGCCTGGCGATGAACTACACCGTCTCGAACTAGGGCTGGCTGCGCCGGCAAGAAAAAGGCCCGGCACGCTGAGCGCGCCGGGCCTCGTCATGTCTGGATTGCGGAAGAGACCGATCAGTCCTTCTTGCCGCCGAACAGGGTTTCCAGGTCGATCTCGCCATCGCCCTGCATGTCGTCCCGGTCGTCTTTCAGCTCCTCCTGCGGCTTGAGCGTGTCGGAGAGCATTTCCGGGTTTTCCTCTTCCAGCTTGCGGCGGCGGGCCGAAGCCTTCTTCACCTGCTCGTCGAGATCGATCTGCGTGCACAGGCCGAGCGAGACCGGGTCGGTCGGCTTGATATTGGCCGAGTTCCAGTGCGTGCGGTCGCGCACGGCGCCGATCGTCGTCTTGGTCGTGCCGATCAGCTTGGAAATCTGCGCGTCGGAGAGTTCCGGGTGGTTGCGCACCAGCCAGGCAATGGCGTCCGGACGATTCTGCCGGCGCGAGAGCGGCGTGTAGCGCGGGCCGCGGCGTTTGGTCGGCGTCTGCATGTCGGCATATTTCGGCTTCACCAGCGAGAGCCGGTGCTTGCTGTCGCCTTCGGCCTTCTCGATATCCTCGCGGGTCAGCTGACCGTTGGAGATCGGGTCCGCGCCGCGTACGCCCACGGCCACATCGCCATCCGCGATGCCCTTCACCTCAAGCGGGTGCAGGCCGCAGAAATCGGCAATCTGGTCGAACGTCAGCGACGTGTTGTCGACGAGCCAGACGGCCGTGGCTTTCGGCATCAGGATCTCGGTCATGTCATCGGCTCCTTGCGGATTGAACAGGGCTCGGAAAATAAAAAAGCCCGACACGGCTGCCGGGCTCAGGCTTCCGACGCTCGGCGGCGAGGATGTCAACCTGCCAAGCGATTTGCCTGTTATATAACTTGTTTGAGCGGCGCTGCAAAGCGGCTCCGCACCGGATTTATCAGCATTCCAGCAGGATTTTCCCGGCATGCACGCCGGAATCGAGACGTTCGTGTGCGGAGCGCACACTTGAGAGGTCGAACCGGCTGTCGATGACCGGTTTGAGCTCGCCGGCCTCGACCCACGGCCAGACGCTTTCGCGCACGGCCCGGGTCAGTCGTGCCTTCTCCTCCGCGGGGCGGGCCCGCAGCGTCGAGCCGGTCAGCGTGATGCGCTTGAGCATGACCCGCATCAGGTCGACCTCGACCCGGCTTCCCTGCAGGAAGGCGATGGAAACGATGCGTCCGCCCTGCCTCGCGCAGTCGATATTCTTCTGGACATAGGCGCCGCCGACCATGTCGAGAATGACGTCCGCTCCGCCCTCAGCCTTCACCGCTTCGGCAAAATCCTCCTCGCGGTAATTGATGGCGAGATCGGCGCCGAGCTTCCGGCAGAGCGCGACCTTGTCCGGCGTGCCTGCCGTGGCGATGACGCGAGCGCCATGCGCCTTGGCCATCTGGATGGCCGTCGTGCCGATACCGCTCGTTCCGCCATGCACGAGCAAGGTTTCGCCGGGCTGGAGCGCGCCGATCTCGAACACATTCGTCCAGACGGTCAGCACGGTCTCGGGCAGGCCCGCCGCATCGGCGACGGGGATTCCCGCCGGCGCGGGCAAGACCGAGCCTGCGGGCGCGACGGAATAATCCGCATACCCGCCGCCGGCGACCAGCGCGCAGACCGGGTCGCCCACCGCGAAACCGGTCACGCCGTCGCCAAGCGCCGCGACATGACCGGCGACTTCCAGGCCGAGTCCTTCCGGCGACCCCGGCGGTGCCGGATAGAAGCCGAGACGCTCGATCTGGTCGGGACGATTGACCCCGCAGGCCACGTTCCGGATCAGGATTTCGCCCGGCCCCGCTTGCGGCACGGGCCGCTCGACGATATCGAGCACGTCCGGCCCGCCGGGCTCACGCGCGAGGACGATCCGGTTTTTCTGGGTCTCGGCCATGTGACACACGCCTCCTTCGCGCTATGTTCGGTTCGGGCATGGGCTGCAGAACACATATGGAGGCCAACATGTTCCATGACGAGGACGGCGCTGCAAGCAAGCCGGCGGGCGCCATCACCCCGGGTGAAGATCTCAGCGCCCTGTCGCTCGAGGACCTCGCCGAGCGCCGCGCTCTGCTGGAAGAGGAAATCCGCCGCACCGACCAGGCGACCGAGCAGAAAAAGGCCGGGCGCAACGCCGCGGACGCCGTTTTCAGGCTTTGAGCGCGTGTTTAGGCTTTGATCACCGTATTGCGGGAGACTGGCCCCAAGCTTGCTTAGATTCGCTCGATCTCGATGACCGGGACACGGACCGACCGATAATTGGACGCGCAATGAACGATAGCCAGACTCCGACCCTCTTTCCTGCCGGCGGCGCCCCTGCCGCCAGGGCCCAGGACTTCTCCAGTTCGGAGATGTTCCAGAAGCTGTTCCGCGAAGGCATGGACCTGGTGGAAGAGACGGCGAGCTATCTGGACGGGCCAGGCCGCGACGATTCCAAATCGCTGGATCGTGCGGGCGCGCTCTCCTACGCGACCGAGAGCATGAAGCTGACGACGCGCCTGATGCAGGCGGCCTCCTGGCTCCTGGCCCAGCGTGCCGTTTCGGAAGGCGAGATGAGTGCCGAGGACGCCACCGACGGCAAATACCGCCTCGGCAATGACCGGCCGACCGACGATCTCTGGCCGGAGGGCGAGACCCCGCCGGCCATGCTGTCCGATCTGGTCGCCCGCTCGCGCTCGCTCTATGCGCGCCTCAAGCGTATCGACGACAATCTCTATGTCGACGGCCCGCTCGAGCCGGAAGCCAATCCGGTCGCCGATCACATGGCCCGTCTGCGCGGCGCCTTCGGCGAACACTGAGCCCCCGCGAAATTGCGGACAAAAGAAAAGGGGCGCTCCGGTGGAGCGCGCCTTTCTTCTTTCGGACGACTGGGCGCCCGCTCGGGCCTAGACGAAGCCCTTGAACTTGTCCTTGAAGCGGGACACGCGGCCGCCGCGGTCCATCAGCTTCTGGTCGCCGCCGGTCCAGGCCGGGTGCGAGGACGGATCGATGTCGAGGGTCAGCGTATCGCCTTCCTTGCCCCAGGTGGACTTGGTCTGGAAGGTCGAACCGTCGGTCATCTTCACATTGATGATGTGGTATTCGGGATGGATATCGCTTTTCATCGATCCGGCTTTCTGTTTCCGCCGCGCCACACCGATCCACAGCCGGGCACGCAGCTCAATAAACTCAGGAGCGCGGGTCTATACAGGACCATCCACGCCTTCGCAAGCGAAGCGGTGAGTCACTGCCGCGGGCCCGGTTCGACCCGGCCGCTTGCCTATCTCGCGCAGGTCGTTATGCACATTGACTCACCCATATCATGGAGTCCGCGTTGAAGTCTTTTCTTGCCGCCACCACGTTCGCCCTCGCCCTGGCCGGCGTCCCGTCCGGCGTCAGCGCCGACACGCCGGATGACACGGCGACATCCAGCACCGGCGCTCCGATCGCTTTCGGGACCAGCCATGTCATCCGCTCGGAGGTTCTGGGCGAAGACCGGACGCTCAATATCTGGCTGCCGCCGCACCATGACGACGCCGAAGCGCCCTACACCGTGCTCTACCTGATCGATGGCGGGCAGCAGCAGGACTACCCTCATATCGCCGGCCTGGCCCAGCTGGGCGTGATCAGCTGGCAGTACGAACCGCTGATCGTGGTCGGGATCGAAACGGGCGAGCGCATCCACGAACTCACGCCGCAGCCTGCAGACGAGCGCTATCTAACCCAGTTCCCCACCTCCGGCGGGGCGGGAACCTTCCGCCGTTACATCGCCGAGGAAGTCGTCCCCTTCATCGAGGAGAATTACCGCACGGGCGACCGGCGCGCAGTGATCGGAGAATCGCTCGCCGGCCTCTTCATCGTCGACACGATGCTGGAAGAACCCGGGCTGTTCGACGACTATATCGCCGTTTCGCCGAGCCTGTGGTGGGACGATCAGGCCGTGGCCGGGCGTGCAGCCGAACGTCTGGCCGGCGCCGATCATGACGGTCATCGCGTTTATCTCACAATGGGCGATGAAGGCGGCACCATGCAGGCTGGCCTCGATACGCTTCTGACGGCGCTGGACAACACCGCCGGCGCACCGGAGTTCGTTTATATCGATCGCAGGAACAGCGAGAGCCATTCGACCATTTATCACGGCGCCGCTTTCGACGCGCTGCGGCGCTTCTATGCCCGCCCGCCCTGGGATTACGGCGACATGCCCTGGTATCTGGTCGAAGGCGGCCAGCCGGAGCCGCAGGCCGGAGCCGGCACGGAGGCCGGCGCAGAGGAGTAGGGTCCGACAGGGGCAACATACGCATTGTTATGCGTATGTTTCATGCGCATACTTGAAACCCTGTCACAGGAAGCGAGCCCGCGATGAAGTATGATGCCCCGGCGCAGCGCAAACGCACCAATCTCACCGTCCGCGAGGACGTGATGGCGGAGGCGCGCGCGCTGGGCCTCAACCTCTCCCGCGCCGCCGAAGCGGGCATCGAGGCCGCCATCCGCGAGGAGAAGGGCCGCCGCTGGAAGGAAGAGAACCGGGAGGCGATCCAGGCGCACAACAGGCGGATCGAGCGAGAGGGCATGCTCCTGCCGACGCCCTGGTGGGCTCAGCCGAATGACGACTAGATGGCCCGCTTCGATCTCTACCGGGTCGACACTTGGCGCATCCCGCTACTGGTGAATGTCCAGAGCGACGTCCTCGACGACATCGCCAGCCGCGTCGTCATCCCGCTCCGCGAAATCGGGGACGGGGAAGAACCGGTCTTGCCCGGGTTGAAGCCCGTTCTTGTCATCGACGAAAAGCGCTACGTGCTCGTCACACCGGATATCGGTGCGCAGCCCCTGCACTGGCTCGGCCGCCCCGTCGGGAACATCAAGAACCACCGCGACAGCATTATCGCGGCGATGGACTTTCTGTTTCAGGGGTATTGAGGGCAGCCATCGAGCGGCGCGAGAATACCTGCCTGCCCCCTACCGCGACGTCAGCTTCAGCTCGATGCGGCGGTTCCGGGCATTGGCTTCCGCGCTCCGGCCCGAAGCGATCGGGTGGTGTTCGCCGAAGCCGGCGGCGACCAGGCGCTCGGGCGGGACGCCGAGTTCGGTCATCCATTGCACGACCGAGATCGCGCGGGCGGCCGAGAGATGCCAGTTGGACGGGTAGGTCGTGCGAATCGGGACAGGATCGGTGTGGCCGTCGATGCGGATCACCCAATCCAGATCGTCCGGGATCTCGTCGGTCAGCTGGATGATCGCCGCCGCGATCGGACGCAGGCTTTCCCGGCCCTCGCTGGAGAGAGCCGCCGATCCGGAGGGGAAGAGCACGTCCGTTTCGAAAACGAAACGATCGCCCACAATCCTTACGCCCGTGCGGTTTCCGAGAATTTCGCGCAGCCGTCCGAAGAAGTCGGAGCGGTAGACGGCGAGCTCGGCGGCGCGCTCGGCCAGGGCCGCATTGAGGCGTTCGCCGAGATTGATCACCTGCGCCTCGGCCTCCTCGGCCCGCTGCTCGGCAGCGTCCAGGGCGGCATTGAGTGTGGCGATCTGGTCGCGCAGCACCTGCATCTGCTGGTTCAGCAGCATCAGCGCCCGGCGGCTTTCCTCGGAAAGCTCCTGCTCGGCGCTGAGTTCGGCGCGCAGATCCTCGGCCTGGGTGTTGGCCATGGCGAGAGCCCCGGTGAGCGCGTCGCGTTCTTCCTCGAGGACGGTGATCTCGGCTTCCAGCCCAGTGATGCGCAGATCGAGTTCGGCATTCTCGTCGCGCGCCAGGGAGAGCTCGTCGGCGAGCTGCGCCAGCTGGGCATTGAGGGCGGCGAGCTGCTCGTCGCGGCCCGTCAGGGCGCGCGACAGGGCGAACTGGCCGGCGACGAAGATCGAGAGAAGGAAGACGATGACGAGAAGCAGCGTGGCCAGAGCATCGACGAAGCCCGGCCAGTAATCGCCGCTATCGGCTTCCTGGAAACGCGCAAAACGGGGCGACGACATGGTTTACTCCCCTCCCCGCTCCCGCGATTGCAGGGACCGGATGAGCACCCGTATCTCGTCGCGCAGGGCGCGTGTGGTCTCTTCCTGGCTGGCGCGGCTGTCCTCGGCATAGCGCTGCAGTGTCGTGTCGAGCTGGCGCGTATGCCGCTCCATCGTGTGGGCGAGCCGGTCGAGGGTCTCGGCCGTCTGCTCAAGCAGCGCGCCGACATAGGCCGGCGACATCTCGCCATCGCCCGCGCTGGCCGGTCCCGCTGCCGCCAGGCGCGAAATGGAGGAGAGCCATTCCTCGATCTCGTTGTAGAAACGGTTCTGGGCGCGGCTGGCCTGAAGGTCGAGGAAACCGATGACGAGCGAGCCTGCGAGACCGAAGAGCGAGGAGGCAAAGGCCGTGCCCATGCCCTGGATCGGGTCCTCGATGGCCGACATGAGGCGCATGACGTCCGCCTCGCCGCCGCTCGAGCTTTCCGTTACGGCGCGCACGGCCTCGCCGACGGCGCCGACGACTTCGAGCAGGCCCCAGAACGTGCCCAGCAGACCCAGGAAGATCAGAAGGCGTCCGAAATAGCGCGTGAACGCACCGGCCTCGGACATGCGCGCGGCGACCGAGTCGAGCACGGTGCGCACGGATCCGGCCGAGAGGCTGACCTTGCCGGAGGTATGGGAGATCATCGACGCCATGGGCGCGATCAGGGCGGGCGGAGCCGGCAGGCTCGCCTTGTCTTCCGCCGATCGGAAACGCAGCAGCCAACGCGCGGCCGGTCCGATCCCCAGCGCCTGGGCATAGGTGTAGATCACGCCGATCACGAGGACGGCGAGGATCAGGCCATTGATCGCGGGATTGGCCATGAAGGCGGCCTGCAACGGCCCGTAAAGGGAGAGCGCGATCGCGGCGACGCTCGCCGTGAAAATCGCCATCCAGACGATATATCGCCCCGGCCCGGTGAACCGGACTTCGGGTGCAAGCTCTTCTCCGCCCATCGGGTCGCGTACCGGCATCGTGTCCCCTCACTCCTAACAGACGTCCTGTCTCCTTCCGGATTGGGACAATTTGGAGGCGAGGTCAAAGGCCTTCTGCCCGGGCGCTATCACCATCGGTGCGTGGCCGACCGGAATAGTTCCGGGAATTATTTCCAATTTGGAAGTTTCAGCCTTCCTCACACCCTGTTTATCGCCGAACCGGACACACACATATTGACGTCATCGCATTCACGTCGCCCGGCAGACGGCCCACCGGCCAGGCCCGGCGCGCTCCGAGGAGAGACAAGATGACCCGCAATGACAACGCCCCCCGCATTCTTCGCGTCGATGCCAGCATGCGGCACGAAAATTCCAGTTCGCGGGAGCTGACCGACAAGGTGATCGAACGGCTTATTGGCGTGGCACCGCAAACGTCCGTGGCGAGGCGCGACCTTGCCGAGACCCGGCTTCCCTTCGTGGACCAGAGCTGGATTGGGGCCAATTTCACCGATCCGGCCGAGCGCGACGACGAGCAGAAGGCGGCGCTCGCCTTGTCCGACCAGCTCGTGGCGGAGCTGAAGGCCGCCGACACGATCGTGATCGGCCTGCCGGTCTACAATTTCGGGATACCGGCTGCGCTGAAGGCCTGGGTCGACCTGATCGCCCGTGCCCGCGAAACCTTCCGCTATACCGAGAACGGTCCGGTCGGCCTGCTCGAGAACAAGCGAGCCATCCTGGTCTACGCTTCAGGCGGAACGCCGGCGGGCAGCGATATCGACTTCGCCTCAACCTATATGAAGCACATTCTCGGCTTCGTCGGCATCACCGATGTAACCGTCATCAATGCCGGTCAGCAAATGACAAACGGCGCCGAAGCCATCGACGCCGCTCTGTCAGATATTCGTGAACTGGCGGCCTGAACCGCCTGATGTCAGCGGGCGGCGTTCAGCCGCTCGCCCAGGAAGCCGATCATGGCCTCGTTGCCGGCCAGGATATTGCCCGTGCCCAGCACGTCGTCCCTGCCGTCGATCTCACCGACAAAGCCGCCGGCTTCCTTCACCAGAACGATGCCGGCGGCGATGTCCCAGCTTTTCAGATTGCGTTCCCAGAAGCCGTCATAGCGACCGGCCGCGACCCAGGCGAGGTCGAGGGCGGCAGAACCCATGCGGCGGATACCTGCCGTGGCCGGCATGACCTGGTGCAATTCCTTGAGGAAACTGGCATGGCCGGTCTTGCCCGAGAAGGGCATGCCGGTGGCGATCACCGCCTCGTCGAAATGCTTGCGGTCGGCCACGCGGAGGCGCCGGTCGGCCAGCCAGGCACCGCGGCCCTTTTCAGCATGGAACATCTCGTCGGAGGCCGGATTGTAGATCACGCCCGCAACCAGCTCGCCCTCTCGCTCCAGTGCGATGGAGACGGCGAAGTGAGGCATGCCGTGCAGGAAGTTGGTGGTCCCGTCCAGCGGATCGACGATCCAGCGGTGGGACTTGTCCGTGCCTTCCACAATGCCGCGCTCTTCCATGAGGAAGCCATAGCCCGGGCGGGCCTGCATCAGGCGATCATAGATGATGTCCTCGGCCTTGTGATCCGCCTTGGAGACGAAATCGGACGGGCCCTTGCGCGAGACCTGCAGGTGCTCGATGTCGCGGAAATCGCGGTTGAGCGAGCGGCCGGCGCGGCCGGCCACATCAGTCATCACCGTGAGGAGGGGAGAAAGTGTGCCCACGGGATCAGTCCGCGCGCTTGACGTAGGAACCGTCTTCGGTCGCCACGACGATATTCTCGCCGACGCCGACGAAGGGCGGGACGGATGTGCGCACGCCATTGGACAGGATCGCCGGCTTGTAGGAGTTCGCCGCGGTCTGGCCCTTCACGACCGGCTCGGTCTCGGCGATTTCCAGGGTCACGTGCTGCGGCAGGGAAATGCCGATCGGACGGTCCTCGTGGAATTCGACGACGACAGTCATGCCGTCGGTCAGGTAAGCGGCGCGCTCCTCGCCGACGAAATCCTTCTGCAGCTCGATCTGCTCGTAGGTCTCGGCGTCCATGAAGGTGAGCATGTCGTCGCTGGAGAAGAGGAAGGTGTGATCCTTCTGCTCCAGGCGCACGCGCTCGACCTTGTCGGCGGCGCGGAAACGCTCGTTGAGCTTGCGGCCGTCGAGCAAATTCTTCAACTCGACCTGGGCGAAGGCGCCGCCCTTGCCCGGCTTGACGTGCTCGGTCTTGACCGCCACCCAGAGCGAGTCCTGATGCATCAGGACATTGCCCGGCTTGATTTCGTTACCGTTGATTTTCATGCCATCACCTGTTGGGAGATCATCCCGGATACCCGTGCGCGGCCGGGAGGGCCGCGAAGTCGCGATCTCCTATCAGCGAGGACCGGCAACGGCAAGCGGCGTGGCGCAATCGCCTCAGTCCGCCTGGCCCATCTCCGCGCGAATACGGGCACTCACATCCGGCGGCAGCGCCCCTTCGAGCCCGGCCTGGAGCCGGTCGCGATCACGGTCGTGCACCGGCGCGCCGAGCGCGTCTGTCGCCGCGGCCAGCGTCCAGCGATAGGCGGTCTCGAAATCCTGTTCCACGCCCTCGCCCCGCGCCAGCACGAAGGCGTAGAGGAACTGGCTCTCCGCATCGCCGCCCTGCGCGCCGCGCTCGAACCAGTAGGCGGCATCGTCGGGCAGGGCCGGACCGCCGCGCCCCTGATACAGCATGAGGCCGTACTGGCCCTGCGCCGGGGCGTAATTGCTCTCGGCCGCGACACGGAGCCAGCGGCGTGCCTCGCGATCGTCCGCCTCGCCGCCCGCGCCGTCGGCCCACATCATACCGGCCTGGAAGGCCGCCTCGCCATGGCCCTTCTCCGCCGCCCGGAGATACCAGACGCGAGCGCCGTCGGCGTCACGCGCGCCGCCAATGCCTTCATCATAGAGACGGGCCAGCTGGTACATGCCTTCCGCGGAATCCTGCTGCGCCGCCCGCTCGGCCCACTGGCGTGCGGACGCCTGTTCCTGCGGAAGGGGAGAGTTCCGCAATTCGACGGCGTAGGCGACCATGCCGGCGATATGATTGCCGCGCGCCGCGCGCTCGAACCAGGACCGCGCCTCGCCGAGATCCAGCGACGCATCGTCGAGCCGTGCGAGCAGGCCGAGCTGATAGAGCGCGACCGGTTCGCCCTGGTCGGCGGCCCGTCGGAACCAGCCCACGGCCGCCTGCAGGTCCCGGTCGCCGCCACGGCCATCGCGCGCCATGATGCCCGACAGCAGCGCCGCCTCGACATTACCGCCCACGGCCGCCGTCTCGGCATAGCGCCGCGCCGCAAACCAGTCCTCGCCGATATAGGCGACCTGCGCCCGGTACCAGGCCTCTTCGACCGGCCCGAGATGATCGGGGATTTCGACGGTCTCCGCCGCGTCCTCGCCACTGCGCGCCTCGGCCTGCACATTTTCGGGCAGAAGGATGAGCTCTTCCGGGAAGCTGAGCGGGGCACTGGCCGCCTCGTCGGGTGCTGTCTGCTGCGAGAAGGCAGCGCCAGACAGACCCGCAACGCAGAGGCAGGACGCAGACAGAAAAACGGACAGAACAGATCGGATCATGCGTGTATCAGCGCATACGGAGCCGTTCGGTCAAGAGGCCGGCCCGGTTTGTGAGGGAAATGTTAGGGTCGCGTTCAGTCGGTGGCGCAGATGCCGGCGATAGCGCGGACGGCGGCTTCCGGGCCGTCCGGGTGCTGCCAGACGCCGGAAGATATCGCGAGGAAATCCGCGCCCGCCTCGACCAGCGGCGTTGCGTTTTCCGGGGTGATCCCGCCTATGGCGACGCAGGGCAGTTCGAACAGCTCCACCCACCAGCGCAGGATATCCGGCGATGCCTGCGTCGGCGCGTCCTTGGTCTGTGTCGGATAGAAGGCCCCGAAGGCGACATAGTCGGCACCGGCCTCGCCGGCGATCATGGCGAGATGCCGGCTGTCATGGCAGGTCACGCCGATCGTGCGGTCCTTGCCCATGACCGCGCGGGCATCCTTCACCCGGCCGTCCTCCTGGCCGATATGAACCCCGTCGCAGCCGAGCTCCGCCGCGAGTTCCGCATCGTCATTGAGAATGGCCGCCACGCCGCGCTCCTGCGCCACTGCGACAAGTGCCGGCGCGAGAGTCCGGATTTCGTCGCGGGTGTGATCCTTGAGCCGGATCTGCAGGGCCGCCACCGGGCCGGCATCAAGTGCAGCAGCGAGCGTGCCCGCGAAATCCGCGTCGATACGCGGCGGCGTGATGAGATAAAGCTGGCAGGTCATGGGGGCTATTTGGCAGTGCCGACCGGAATAGACAAGCGCGCCAGCGCACCGGCCCGCCCCCACAGGAAACATGAACACCGTTCATACAGCCTTCATGTACGCGGCGATATTGTGGTCTTGCGGTCAAGAACAGGCCGCAAGTGTTTCAGGGGATTTTCATGTCGATCAAAACCATTCTCGCAGCCGGCATCGCCGCTGCTTCGCTCACCGGTCTGGCCGCAGCCCAGGACTGGTCGCTCAACCCGACCTATGGCGGCACCTCGCTGTCGGCCGGCTTCATGCCGGATCCGTATTCGGTGAACCTGACCGCAGGCGGCGGCATCAATGCCGGTTCCAGCATCGGCGGAAGCTGCGTCGGCATGATCGCCAATGCGCCGGACTATCGTCTCAACTACTCCGCCGGCAGCATGCCGCTCTACATCAGCGCCAGCTCCGGCTCGGATACGACGATCGTCGTCAACGCTCCGGACGGTTCCTGGTACTGCAATGACGACAGCAACGGCTTCGACCCGATGGTCTGGTGGTCGAACCCGCAATCCGGCCAGTACGACATCTGGGTCGGCACCTACGGCTCGTCGACGGCTCCGGCCCAGCTGCGCATTTCCGAAATCGGCGGCTGACGCCCCGCGGATACGCAAAAAGAAACCCCGGAGCCGGAGGCTCCGGGGTTTTTCGTGTCCGTGGAAAACGGCGGTGCCTAGGCCAGCTCTTTTTCCATGTCCGGCGCGTACTCGCCGAGCGCAGCCAGACCGTTCATCCGGGCGCGGTGGTTGAAGGCCGCCTGGGCAGCGCTGACATTTTCCGGCTTCCCGCCCCAGGTCATGAGCGGGGCGTGCTGCAGGGCACGGCCGTAGGAGAAGGTCAGCGGCCAGGGCAGGTCATAGCCTTCATTCATGGCGGCGAGATGCGCGGTGGCTTCCTCGTCGGACTGGCCGCCCGACAGGAAGGCGATGCCCGGCACCGCGGCCGGCACGCAATTGGCCAGGCACTGGACCGTCATGTCCGCGACTTCCTCGACACCGGCGCGATCGGAATTTTCCGTACCCGAGATCACCATGTTCGGCTTGAGGATCGTGCCTTCCAGCATGACGCCCTGGTCGAACAGCTCGCGATAGAGCGTCTTGAGTGCAAATTCGGTCACTTCATAGCAGCGCTCGATGGAGTGATCGCCGTCCATGATGACTTCAGGCTCGACGATCGGAACGATGCTGGCTTCCTGGCACAGCATGGCGTAGCGGGCGAGCGCGTGCATATTGGTGTTGATGCAGTACTGGCTCGGCACGCTCTCGTCGCCGTCGCGGCCGATATTGATCACGGCGCGCCATTTCGCGAAGCGGGCGCCGATCTCGTAGTAATCGGCGAGACGGTCGCGCAGACCGTCCAGGCCCTCGGTGATCTTCTCGCCGTCGGCGCCGGCGAGGTCCTTGGCACCGGTGTCGACCTTGATGCCCGGAATGGCGCCCGCATCGCGGATCAGCTTGACCAGCGGCGTGCCGTCCTTGGCGTTCTGGCGCAGCGTCTCGTCATACATGATCACGCCGGACACGTGCTCGCTCATGGCCGGCTCGGTGCGGAACAGCATCTCGCGCCAGTCGCGGCGATTGTCCGCGTTGTTCTCCAGGCCGATCTGGGCAAAGCGCTTGCCGATCGTACCGGTGGACTCGTCCGCCGCCAGAAGGCCCTTGCCCGGCGCGACCATGGCGCAGGCGGTTTCATTGAGTTGATCGAGATCCATCACGTATCCCCAGCTTCGATAGCTCGTTGCGGACGACCCTGTCCGGCCCGTCCAGTTGATTGCCGACGCGGCGTTTTAGCGCGCCTCGTTACTGATTCCTACTGCGCAGGAAATTGCCTCAGGCGACCATTTCCGCTTCGTCGCGCAAGACGCTGACGCCCGGCAGCTCCTTGCCTTCCATCCATTCCAGGAAAGCGCCGCCTGCCGTCGAAATGAAGGTGAAATCTTCGGCCACGTCCGCCTGGTTGAGCGCCGCAACCGTATCGCCGCCGCCCGCCACGGCAACGAGACCGTTTTCCTTGACCGCATCGGCCGCCTGCCGGGCTGCCGCAACGGTCGCCGTGTCGAAGGGCGGTGTCTCGAACGCGCCGAGCGGACCGTTCCAGATGAGCGTGCGGGCATTGTCGATCTCCAGCCCCAGCGCGACCACGGTCGCCGGGCCGCAATCGAGGATCATCTCGTCGTCCTGCACGTCGGTGACGGCCGCCAGACGCGTTTCCGGATTGGCCTTGAATTCCTTGGCCAGTACGACATCGCTCGGCAGCATCAGCTTGCAGCCGGCTTCCTCGGCTGCGGCCAGGATGAGGCGGGCCGTATCGACCAGATCGGTCTCGCACAGGCTGGCGCCGACCTTCACGCCCTGGGCGTGGAGCAGCGTATTGGCCATGCCGCCGCCGACGAAGAGCACGTCGACCTTCTTCACCAGATTGCGAAGCAGGTCGATCTTGGTCGAGACCTTGGCGCCGCCCACCAGGGCGATCACCGGACGCTCGGGCTCTTCCAGCGCCGCGACCAGATGATCGATCTCGCGCTGCATGGCGAGGCCCGCATAGGCCGGCAGCAGACGCGCCACGCCTTCGGTCGAGGCATGGGCGCGGTGCGCAGCCGAGAAGGCGTCGTCGACATAGATGTCGCCGAGATCGGCAAGGGCGCGTGCGAAGTCCGGATCGTTCTTCTCCTCGCCGGCGTGGAAACGCGTATTTTCCATCAGCATGACGTCGCCGTCTTCCATGTCCGCGACGGCGGACAAGGCTTCGTCACCCACCGTTTCAGTGCAGAACATGACAGCTTCGCCCAGGAGGTCGGCGAGCGGCTGGCAGACCGGCTCGAGCGACATCTCCGGAACGACCTGTCCCTTGGGACGGCCGAAATGGGCGAGGAGCACGATCCGTGCGCCGTTTTCGCGCAGCAGGTCGATGGTCGGTAGAGCGGCTTCCAGACGGGTGGCGTCACTGACTTCCCCGTCCTTCATCGGCACGTTGAAATCGACACGAACGAGGACGCGCTTGCCCGCGATTTCGGCGTCCTGGATACGGCGGATCGTGGTCATGGTCTTACCTCGGTGCGGGATCAGAGATACTTGCCCATCTCGACGGTCGTATCGACCATCCGGCAGGCGAAGCCCCATTCATTGTCGTACCAGGTCATCACCCGGACGAGGCGCTCGTCGATCACCTTGATCTTGTCGACGGCGACGATCGAGGAGCGGCTGTCGTGATTATAGTCGATCGAGACGAGCGGGATGCTGTCATAGCCCAGAACGCCCTTCATCGGACCGTCCGCGGCAGCCTTGATGGCCTCGGCGATCTCGGCTTCGCTCGTGGCGCGGCCCGGATTGAAGACCAGGTCGATCAGCGAGACGTTCGGCGTCGGCACGCGCACGGCGGCGCCGTCCAGCTTGCCGACGAGCTCCGGCAGGACCAGGCCGACGGCCTTCGCCGCGCCGGTCGAGGTCGGGATCATCGACATGGCTGCGGCACGGGCGCGGTGCAGGTCTTTGTGATTGCGGTCCAGCGTGGGCTGGTCGCCCGTATAGGCGTGGATCGTGGTCATGTGGCCGCGCTCGATGCCGACCGAGTCGTTAAGCACCTTGGCGACCGGCGCCAGGCCGTTCGTGGTGCAGGACGCGTTGGAGACGATCACGTCCTCGGCGGTCAGCTGGTCATGGTTCACGCCGTAGACGATGGTCTTGTCGGCATTCTTGGCCGGTGCGGAGCATAGCACTTTCTTCGCACCCGACTCGATGTGTGCCATCGAGCCTTCCTTGGAGTTGAACTTGCCGGTGCACTCGAGAACCACATCGATGCCAAGGTCATTCCAGGGCAGTTTGGACGGATCGCGATTGGAGACTTTCTGGATCTTGCCGAAGCCGGCATCGATCCAGTCGTCGCCGACCTTGATCTCGCCCGGATAGCGGCCGTGCACGCTGTCATAGGTCAGGAGGTGCGCATTGGTCTCCGGCGTCGAGCTGTCATTGATGGCGACGACTTCAACCTCGCCCCAGCGCTGATTTTCCAGAATGGCGCGCAGCGTCAGGCGGCCAATACGGCCAAAACCGGTGATCGCAACCCGAAGAGCCATGCTCATATCTCCTTTGAAGCAGACCGGAGACAACGCCTCCGGCGGAAGTTGGCGCGGATTTAGCGGCCTTTCGGCCTGTCGTCCACCGATGCGATGCGGCTATCGCGTCGCAGCCGCTCATAATTGATCCATTTCGTTGCAAAGAGCGTCGGGACTTCAACAGGATGACGGTGTTTCGCGAAGGCTGCGGCGCGTCCGCGACGCCGACCTGTGACGCCATGCCCCGCCTCCGGGCGCAGGCCGGGACTTGAAAACTGCCTGCCCTGCTGCGAGAACCGCATCAGAATTGGGATTAACGTCAAGGGCAGGCGTAACACATGAAAGTAATCGTTCTCGGCGGAGACGGCTTCTGCGGATGGCCGACTGCACTTCACCTCTCCAATCTCGGCCACGATGTCGTCATCGTCGACAATCTTTCGCGCCGCAAGATTGATATCGAGCTTGAAGTCGAGTCTCTCACGCCGATCCGTCCGATGAGCGAACGGCTCGCGGCCTGGAAGGATGTGTCCGGACGGGACATCCGTTTCGTCGACATGAATATCGGCAAGGACTATCAGGAACTGGTCGACCTCATCGAGGCCGAACAGCCCGACACGATCGTCCATTTCGCCGAGCAGCGCGCCGCGCCGTACTCGATGAAATCGGCGCGCCACAAGCGCTACACGGTCGACAACAATCTCAACGCCACGAACGACGTGCTCGCCGCGATCGTCGACTCCGGCCGTGACATCCATCTCGTCCACCTCGGCACGATGGGCGTCTACGGCTACGGCACGGCCGGAATGAAAATCCCCGAGGGCTATCTCAAGGTGAAGGTGGAGACCGAGAACGGCCTTCAGGACCAGGAAATCCTGTATCCGGCCAATCCGGGCTCGATCTATCACATGACGAAGACCCAGGATCAGCTCTTCTTCCATTTCTACAACAAGAACGACAAGGTGAAGATCACCGATCTCCACCAGGGCATCGTCTGGGGGACGCAGACGGAAGAGACCAAGCGCGACGAGCGCCTGATCAACCGTTTCGACTATGACGGCGATTACGGCACCGTGCTGAACCGCTTCCTGATGCAGGCCGCCGTCGACTATCCGCTCACCGTGCACGGCACGGGCGGCCAGACGCGCGCCTTCATCCACATCCAGGACACGGTCCGCTGCATCCAGCTGGCCGTCGAGAACCCGCCGCAGGCCGGCGAGAAGGTCCGCATCCTCAACCAGATGACCGAGACGCACCGCGTCCGCGACCTGGCCAAGATGATCGCCGACCTGGCCGGCGCCGAAGTCCAGCTCGTGCCCAACCCGCGCAACGAGGCGGACGAGAACGAGCTGCACGTCGAGAACGACACCTTCCTGCAGATGGGCCTCAAGCCGACCACGCTTGCCGAAGGCCTCATGGAAGAAGTCACCGACATCGCCCGCAAATATGCGGACCGCTGCGACAAGACCAAGATCCCCTGCATCTCCTACTGGGGCAAAACCCGCGAGGACGCCGCCACCAAGCCGGCCGAAACCGCCGCGGAATAGATCTTCCGTCTACCGGATACACGAAGGGCGCCTCTCGGGGCGCCCTTTTTGTTTGTGGTTGTTGGCGGCGCGACCGTTTTGACAGACCCGTCGCATTGCGTGTTATCTTTACGGATACACGCAATGCGACGGGTCATGTTTCCATTCCTCCGCGCCAGTCTTGTCCTGCTTGTGCTTTCGCCTCTGGCGGCGGGAAGTGCGAATTCGGCCGACACGCCGGAATCCATCTCAATCACCGAGCCCTTCGAGCAAGCCGGTCTCATTTTCCAACTGGCCGAGATCGACCCCGATGCCGACCGGATCACGCCGCTGGTCGTTTTACTGGGCGGCTCGGAAGGCGGATTGTGGTCGGGTGCGATGGGCCGGGACCTGCGCCGTTCGGGATTCTCGACCCTGAGCCTGTCCTATTTCGGCCATGAGGGGCAGCCGCTGCGGCTGATCGAGCGTCCGCTCGAACCGATCGCGACGGGCCTTACGCTCGCCCGGCAGACGAGAGGCGCGACCCGAAGATGCATGGCCGTCATAGGCGTATCCAAGGGCGGCGAACTCGCCCTGCTTCTGGCCTCCCACGGAGACAGGCTCGCTCCCGAAAGCATGCCCCTCGCCGATGCCTTCGTCTCCGCAGCGCCGAGCCATGTCGTCTGGCAGGCGCCCCATGTCACGATTCAGGTCCGGTCGAGCTGGTCCATGGACGGGGAACCTATAGACTTCGTCCCCTACCCTTGGCTCTCCGCCCGCCTGCCTGACGTCTTCCGCGACCGTCTCCGTGTCGGCCGGTATCATGAGGATGCCTTGCGGAACGAAGCAGCCGTCGCCGATGCGATCATCCCGGTAGAGCGGATTGCACAGCCGACCCTACTCCTGGCCGGAACGCAGGACGAGATGTGGCCCTCAGCCGACATGGCTCGCGCGATCATGGAACGCGCGGAGCGCCTGAACTCGGACACGCCCCTGCGGGCCGAGATCGGCGCATTCGATCACTTCGTGCTGTCGGACGCCGACGCGAGAGCGCAGGTCATAGCCTTTGTACACACTACCCTGCAGTCGGAGGCGCTGGCCGGGCGATGCGAGGCAGTGATCGAATAGTGCCCGCGCGCTAGCGCTCCAAAACCTTCACCAGCTTCTCCAGAAACACACAGCACTCTTCCAGCTGGCTGATCGCCACGAATTCGTCGGGCTGGTGGGCCTGTTCGATGGAGCCGGGGCCGCAGACGACGACGGAGAGGCCGGCCTGCTGGAACTGGCCGGCCTCGGTGCCGTAGCTGACGACCCGGGTGGAATTATCGCCGGTGAGCTGGCGTGCGAGACGTTCGGCGGCGCCATCCACTTCCGGAGCGAAAGCGGGCACGTTGGAGCGGACGACGACGTCGATCTTCGCATCCGGCGCGCTCTCGCGCATCTTCGCCTCGATCGCCGCGGCTCGCTCGCGCAGGCCGGCCTCGATCTCCTGCGGCCTGTCCCAGGGCGCCGGGCGCATCAGCGTGCCGAACTGGGCGTCGAGGGCGAGGATATTGAGCGCGGTCCCGCCTTCCATCTGCCCGATCGTCAACGTTCCGTAGGGCGGATTGAAGGGGCTCGAGGCAGGCGCTGCCGCCTCCAGCTCGGTTGCCTGGTCGACGAGATACTGCATCAGCGGCACCGCGTGGGTAACGGCGCAGGCCCCGTCCTTCACCAGGCTGGAATGGGCCTCCTTGCCGTGCACATGCACCGTCATCGAGAACAGGCCCTTGTGCGCGGTCACGACCTTCATGTCGGTCGGCTCCCCGACCACGACGACGGACGGTTTGTAGTCGCCCTCCATGATGCGGTCGATCATGGCCGGGGCTCCGAGACAGCCGACCTCCTCGTCGAAGGAGAGGGCAATGTGAACCGGGCGTTTCAGCTCGGCCATGGCGAAGACCGGCGCGAGCGCGAGGATGCAGGCGGAAAAGCCCTTCATGTCGCAGGTGCCGCGACCGTAGAGGAGGCCGTCCTTCTCCGTCAGCGTCCAGGGGTCGCTCGACCAGGGCTGACCATCCACGGGCACGACATCGGTATGCCCGGACAGGACGACGCCGCCATCCACCTCCGGGCCGATCACGGCATGGAGATTGGCCTTCGTGCCCTCGGGGTTGGGAATGCGCTCGCAGCGCGCGCCCAGCGCCGTCAGCTTGGCCTCGACATGGTCGATCAGAGGCAGATTGGAATTGCGCGACGTTGTGTCGAAGGCGACGAGGTCGCGCAGCTCGGCGATGGCGGTCTGGAGATGACTCATGGCTCCGGTCTGGCAAGCCGCTCCCGTCCCGTCAACGCCGAATGCGTCAGCTCGGCATCGGTACGCTGGTATCGACCGAGAACTGGGCCTGGAAGGTATCCATGAGCGGCAGGACGACCGGGTAATTATAGTCGACACGAACCCGCCCGACCGGCACGGCACCGCTATTGTCGACCTGGAAATCGACGACGACCTGAAAGTCGTCGCCCAGCGCCCGCAGCTCTTCCTGGATGGATTGCTGCAGACTGGCCGAACTGACCTCGTTCGAGATCATCGCCTGGCGCAGCTCGCGCTCGGCCACCCATTGCACGGTGGAGCCCTTGTAGAGCGCCATGGACACCTGGAGGATGCCGATGATCAGGAAGAGCAGCGGAGGCGCGACGAGCGCAAATTCCAGAGCATTGGCACCGGAGCGATCGCGGCGGAAACGCCGGAACAGGCCGGCGATTGCAGATCTAGCGCGCACGGACCACCTCCTCGACATTGACGTCGTACTTGGCAAAGATTCCGCTGAAGTGACTGGTTACCCTGATGCGGTGGATTATGTCCGGCACGCTGCCGTCGGGGCAGAGCTGGCCGCAAGGCGCATCGGCCTCAGCGCACAGGCAGCAACGCTCCACGGTCACCGCAGAGCCTTCCGGCCGATTGGTCCAGGACTGGTTGATCAGGTCGACCGCCGTTTGCGTATCGTCGCCGCCAGCCATGAAATACTGGGCGCCGCTGCGAACGGCGGAGTGCAGATCGGTCCGGTCGAACACGATCTGGCCGAGATCGAACACGCCGAGCAGGAGGGCTGCCAGCACGGGCACGATCAAGGCGAACTCGACCGCGGCCGCACCTTCGCGATTCTTGCGGAGACGGCGCGCCTGGGCGCAAACAAGAGCCAGTGACTTGATCATGGTCTACTCCACCAGTCTCACATCGGACGGAACGCGGGGGAATTGCAGGCCGTAACCGGAGCAGTCGCTTCGGATATTCGCGCCGCCGCCGACCTCGACCGTATAGCCGACCAGCTGCATGCAGCCGTCCGTGCCCGAGAAGTCGCCCAGGAAGGAGATATCGCTCGCGGGTGTGTAGATGGCACCGGTGATCGTCGAATCCGCCGTCCCGTTGAAGACATGGTTCACACCGTAATCATCGCGATCGCCGAAGAAGGTGATGCCGGCATAGTCGCCTGTGTTCGGCGCCATGAATTCGATATGGGCCGCGCCGTTGAAGCGCGCCCGCGCTCCGTCGGTGAAATAGAAGGTAACGTCCTCGCCATAGACATTGGCGCCGGCATTGATGCGGAAATCTCCACCGTCGATGATGTAGACGCCCGGCTCAAAGAAGTAGTCTCCGTTCAGATTGAGGCCGTTGCAGAAGCGGCGCACGCCGCCCGCGCCGGCACTCACCGTCACCAAGGGTGCGTTCGGATTGCCGCCGGGCAGATTATTGCAGCCGGACGGCATGAAGGGCGGCTCGACGTCCGCATAAGGATCCTGCGCCGGCGGAAGATTGGTACGCGGCGCCGGGCAATTGGTCAGCTCGTAATCGGCGCTGCCGCCACCCACGACGAAGCCGCCGACCGCATTGATGCACGGTGCGATCACGTCTGTGCTGCCGCGCAGGGTGACCGCGTCGGGGGCCAGCGAGTTGGACATGATTTCGCACTCGATCAGCGCGATCGAGGAGGTACCGTAGAAGTCGATGGCCGCATTGCCTTCCGGGCTCAGCGCCAGCAGGCAGGCATCGGACTCCTCGTCGAAACTCGCCACGGCACGTACATCCAGCGACACCGGGCCGTCGACGAAAAGATTGGAGAAGAAGCGCGGAACGGTCTGCGAGATCAGCACTTCCATCGAGCGTTCGTTGATATAGCTGCCCGCTTGCGGCGGCGTATTCGCGTTGAGTACGCCGGCCGTCGCATCGAAACCGTGCAGATTGGCTTCCAGCAGAGATTCCTCGCGCGCCTGGTCCGCGGGCTCGTGATTGCGCAGGGAAACCGCGCCGGCATAGGCGGCGAGGTCGGCGGCGGTCTGCATCTGACGTTGCTTGTACTGCCAGAAGCCTACTTCCATCCCCAGTCCGCTGAATCCGAGAATGACCGGCAGGCAAAGGGCAAACACGACGGTCGTGTTGCCACGTCTGTTTTTCAGCCAGGAGGTCAGCATGGGTCACGCCTTCTCGAGATCGATTGATCCGTATTCCAACACGAAAACCTGTTGGGGACGTGAAAGCTGGGCGGCGCTTTTTTCGAAATGTTGTGCCAGATTTGAATCAAATTTTACACGATTATCTCTCTGATACTTTTGCTGTATTTATGTCGGCTTGGCAGTCGGTGAGGGGCGGGAAGCCCGGCTGGAAATCTGACCGGAACCGCTTCGTCATTTACGTCCCGCTAACCGCCCGTCCTAACTTCAACTTAAGACCGTCACCCCTATAAAGGCGCCTGTTTGGCTTGGGGTTTTCGTGATTTTCATGGTTCGTTTCCTGTCACGTATCGCCGGTTTCGCGGGCGATCGTCGCGGCAATGTCGCGATGATTTTTGCCCTGGCCCTGATTCCCGTCGCCCTGCTTGGCGGCGGTGCGGTCGATCTCAGCCAGGCCATGAATGCGCGCTCGCGTCTGGCCCAGGCCCTCGACGCTGCCGCCCTCGCCGTCGGCGTCAGCGACACCATGTCGGACGCTGCAGCGCTGCAGATCGCCAATGATTTCATCGGCGCGAACTATCCCGATCGCGAACTCGGCACGGTCAGCAATGTGAGCATCTCGCTCGATGATGCGAACGACAGCGTGATCGTTCGCGGTCAAGCGCGCGTGAAAACCACGATTCTTGGCTTGATCGGGCTGGAACATCTGACCGTACACTGGGAAAGCGAAGTCCAGCGCGCCCGCCAGCGGCTCGAACTCGTCATGGTGCTGGACAATACCGGCTCCATGCGCGGCTCGAAGATTCGCTCCCTGCGCAACAGCGCCGAGCTTCTCACCGACATGCTGTTCGAGGTCGCGGACACGCCCGGCGACGTCAATATCGGCCTCGTGCCCTTCGCCGCGACGGTGAATGTGGGGACACAGTACGAGCGCGCCTGGTGGCTCGACCCGGACGCCCGGTCGGCGCAGCACGCCGAGTGGTATCACGGGTCGCAGAGCGTCAATCACTGGGACCTGTTCGACCAGTTCCGCAACGAACGCTGGGATGGCTGCGTGGAAGCGCGCGCCATGCCGATGGATATCGACGACACGCCCCCGGATCCGGGTTCTCCCGACTCGCTCTTCGTCCCCTATTTCGCGCCGGACGAGCCGGATATAGGCCATTATTCCAATAGCTATCTCAATGACGGCACGCGCGGCGGCGTCCGCACGCGGCTTCAGAATCTGGACAAGTACGACCGTGCCTATGCGCGCCGTGGCGGCCCGAACCGCGGCTGCACCACCACGCCGGTCACGCCGCTCACCTCCAGCCGGAGCACGATCAACCGCGCCATCGGAGACATGGACGCCTCCGGCTACACCAACATCCCCAACGGGATAGGCTGGGGCGTACGCGTGCTTTCGCCGGCCGAACCCTTTACCGGCGGCGCCGAATTCGACGACCGGGAAGTGGTCAAGGCTTTGGTCATCCTGACCGATGGCGACAATGTCCTGTCCGGCACGAATACGGACCAGATGTCGGATTACGAGGCCTATGGTTTCATCGAAAACGGACGTCTGGGCGTGCGCTCTTCGAGCCACCGGGTTCTTGCACGGGCACTGGACGAGCGGACCGTCGCGGCCTGCGAGTACGCGAACAGTCTCGGGCTGCGCGTCTACACCATCACCTTCCAGGTTTCCTCGAGCGATACGCGCGACCTGATGCGAGACTGTGCAAGCAATCCGAGCCTGTATTTCGACTCACCCTCGGCCGAAGCGCTCGAGGATGCTTTCGAGATGATTGCCGGCGACCTCACCAATCTGCGCCTGTCCCGCTAGGCGGTCGAAACGCGCACGCCGCCGGCATCCTTTTCCGCGTGGGCCTAGCGGCCCGGCACGTCCAGGAGTTCCAGCTGGAAGACCAGCGCCTGGTTCGGACCGATCGGGCCGCCCTGCGTCCCGCGGGCGCCATAGCCGAGCTCCGGCTTGATATAGAGCTCCCAGGTCTCGCCCGTACGCATCAGAGGCAGCGCCTCGACCCAGCCGCGGATCAGGCGGTCGGAGGGGAAGGTGGCCGGCTCCTCACGGGCATAGGAGGAGTCAAATTCCGTGCCCCAGGGGAACATGCCGCGATAGTGCACGGTGACCATGTCGCCGGTTATCGGCGAGACACCTTCCTCCACCGCATCGCGGATCCGAAGGACGAGCCCGCTGGGCAGTTCGAACATGCAGGCCTCGTCCTGGACCGAGGCGATATAGGCGTCGGCCTGGGCGGCGTTGGCCATGGGATTGCGGGTCTCTTCCGGTTCATCGATCAGCGGAATTTCCGCCTCTTCCGGAAGCTCGCAGGCACGCGCCTCGGCAAGGATGGCATCGACCGGCGACGGGCTCGTCTCGGCCGGTGCCGCAGCGGTATCGGTATCGCCTTCAACGGCTCCGGTCGCGGCCTCCTCCTCGGGAGCGTCGGAGCCGCCCGAACAGGCGGCAAGGACCAGGGCGCAGGCGGCAGTCATCAGCGAAACACGTGTCATCTAGTCTCTCCGTTCGGATCAGGCTGATTGCAGGGCCGCATCCGAGCGCGACCGCAGCTGACTATTCTGTCTCTTGCGGCAGGATTGTCACCCGCCAGCTGCGCTCCGGCTGCAGATACTCGGCGGCCAGGTCCACCAGCTCCTGCCGCGTCACACTTTCATAGTCGGACTGGATGGCCCGGACCCGGTCGAGACGCTCCGGGCTGGCCCAGGAACCGGCCAGCCAGCTCATCCAGGCGCTATTGCTCTCGAAGGCATTCTCGATCTGTTCGAGGAGTGGCCGGCGCGCACGCAGGAGCTCGTCCTCGGAGATCTCGCCGCTGACCAGATCGGCCGCCAGCTCGTCGATCGCGGCATAGGTCGCCGCCACATTCTCCACGCGAACATCGGCGCCGACATAGAGATAGCCGAAATCGGGATATACGTCGGAGGCCGTTTCCCCGGAAATGGCCGAATAGGTGAAGCCGTCCTGCTCGCGCAGGCGGTCGGTCAGCTTGAGGTCGAATACCGCCCGCAGCAGGGCCAGCGCCCGCGTGCGCCGCGGTTCGCTGTCGTCGAAAGTCGGCCAGTAGACATTGGCCATGGCCTGATAATCCGGCCCGTTATGGTGCAGTACCACCGGCGTATCGACCGGATCGGGGAAGACGATATCGCGGGCCTCGTCATAGTCGGGCCAGTCCTCCGCACGCGTTGGCAGCGCCCCCAGCGTTGCCGCGAGGGCCGAGACCGCTTCCTCCTCGGACACGTCCCCGACAATGGTGACTTCGATCGGCGCCCGCTCCAGTGCCGGCGAAAGGAAGCCCTGCACATCGGCCATGTCGATAGCGGCCACCTGCTCCTCGTCGGGGATGCCGTAGCGAAGATCGCCGCTGCGCACGAGCCGGGAGACTTCGGCCTGCATCACGCCGGAGGGCGAAGAAAAGAGATTCCGTCGGATCTCCGGGATCACGGCGCGGAACTGGTCGAGCCCTTCCTGGCGCCAGCCCGGGTCGGTGAGGTAGGCCGTGAACAGATCGAGCTGGATGCGCAGATCGCCCGGCGTGGTCGAGGCGGAAAAGCGGAAACTGTCATCGCTGACGCCGAAACCGTTTCCGATATTGCGCCCGGCCAGGACGCGGCTGAGCTCGTCCTCGGTGTGTTCGCCAAGGCCCGCTGCTGTAAAGACGGAACCCGCCACAATATCGACGGCCGGTACGCCGCGCGGCTCAAGCTCACCACGACCGAAGTCGAGGCGGACGCGAACCGTACCGTCCTCGAAATCGGTCTGTTTGAAGGTCGCGCGGACACCGTTCTCGAACCGCAGGCGAACCAGTCCGAGATCATCGATTTCGGACCGCTCGACGATCTCGCCGGCCGGACCGAAATCGCCATAGGCGAAGGTCTGGACACCCGTATCGACCGGAGCCTCGACCGGCTGTTGCGCGCTCTCCGTCCAGGCAGTGCGAATGGCCGTCTCGGCATCCTCGATCACCAGAGGCGAAGCGAGGAAGAGCAGCGGTTCCACACCCTCCCACTGTTCGCGGAAGGCTGCGTTCACGGCTTCGACGGTAATCCGGTCCATGGCTGCCTCGAACCGCTCCAGGGTCGATTGCGGCGTGGTCAGGACCTGGTCCGCGCGCCAGTTCGACCAGATCCGGTCGGCCAGTTGCGGGCTCGAGCGCGTGCCGGCCTGTTCGGCGGCATCGCGCAGGGCGGTGTGCTGATTGGCGATCTGCTCGGCCAGCTCGGCTCCGGTGAAGCCATGCTCCAGCGCCCGGCGCAATTCCTGCTCGACGGTGGCCACGGCCTCTTCCCAGCGGTCCGGCCGTGCGATGGACAGGATGCTGGCGCGATCGGCCAGGCCGAAATCGCTGGTATGCGTGGCCGACGCCTGGATCAGCGGCGAAGTTCCCGAACTCGTCAGCGTCGCGAAACGGCGGGACAGTATGGCATCGCCCAGATTGGCAAGATTGTTCTCGAAACGCGCTTCGACCGTGTCGAGCCTCTCCTCGTGAGGGCGGACCGCGTCGACGGAAAAGATGGTGTAGATTTCCGGATCGTTGAAATAGCCGACCGAGAGCGGGCGGCTGGCGGAGATGCTGCCCAGTTCGGGATCGGGACGCGCGTCCTCGGGGCCGCTCCAGTCGCCGAAGCTATCGGCGATCTTCGCCTCGATCACATCCGGTTCCACATCGCCCGTCACGACCAGCATGGCGCGCTCGGGGATATAGAAATTGCGGTAATAGTCCTCGAACACGTCCCGCTCTGCGGTTTCGAGCACCTCGACCGTACCGATCGCATCGCGGTCCGCGACGATCGCGTCGGGCAGACGGAAGCGCCAGAGCGCCGTGTTCCAGCGCCGGATCGGCGTATTGCGGTAGCGCTCCTCCGACAGGATCACGCCCCGCTCGCGGTCGATCGCATCCGCGTCCATGAGAAGTTCGGACGCGGTCTCGCGCATCAGAAAGAGCGCGGTATCGACCGTTTCCGCATCCACTTCCGGCAGGTCGAGCTGATATCCGACCGTCTCATAGCCGGTGAAGGCATTGGTATCCGGTCCGAACTGGAGACCGTGCCGCTCCAGCAGCGGGACCATTTCGCCCTCCGGAACGGAGGTGGAGCCATTGAAGGCCATGTGCTCGATGAAATGGGCGATGCCGCGCTGTTCCTCTGTCTCGGCCAGAGACCCGACATTGAAGACCAGTCGGACGGCGGCCGTGCCCGGCGGCGTGTCATTGCGGCGGATGGCGTAGCGCAGCCCGTTCTCCAGCTCGCCATAGCGGATGGTGGGGTCGGCAGGAAGGTCGGAGACCTCGTGGACGAAGCTGTATTCACGCGGCTCCGGCGGTGTCTCGACCGCCGGCTGGCAAGCGGCCAGCAGCGCGGTGGCGGCAAGGGCGATGAGGCCGGACCGGAAGAACGACATGTGGAGGTCTCCTGCAAACAACAGGGAGAACCTAGCGGGCTTCACCGCCGAGTCGAATGAAATAGGTGCAATCCCTCGCAGTCACCGCAGTCTGCGCGACGGCGGACGCGCCGCGTCATACCGGGTCGTGCTCGGCCACCCAATGTCCCGGCTGTACTTCTTCCAGCTCCGGCCGGTATTGCTCGGCATCCGGATCGTCGACCAGCTTCGACTTCATGAAACGAAGCTGGGCACGCGTATCCATCGGCGAGGGGAGTTCGCCGTCCAGCTTGATACGTTCGCGCGATTTCTCGACCACCGGGTCGGGCACGGGTACGGCCGAGATCAGCGCCTTGGTATAGGGATGGCGTGCATCCTCGTAGATCTGCTCGCGGTCGGCGAGCTCCACCACCCGGCCCAGGTAAAGCACCATGACCCGGTGGGAGATTTCCCGCACGACGGACAGATCGTGCGAGATGAAGATCATCGACAGCCCCATCTCCTGCTGCAGCTTGATCAGCAGCTCCACGATCTGCGCCTGGATCGATACGTCGAGCGCGGAAACCGCCTCGTCGCAGATCACCAGTTTGGGCCGCAGGATCATGGCGCGGGCAATGCCGACGCGCTGGTTCTGACCGCCGGACAGCTCGTGCGGGTAGCGGTTGATCATGTTCGGGTCGAGGCCGACCGTCTTCATCATCTCGCGCACCGTTTCCGTGCGCTGCTTGGCATTCATCTTCTTGCGGAAGGTCTTGAGCGGCTCCGCGATCGAGGCCCCGATCGTCATGCGCGGGTCGAGCGAGGCGAGCGGGTCCTGGAAGACGATCTGGAGATCCTCGCGGGCCGCCCGCAGCTCCTTCGGCTTCAGACCCAGCAGGTCCTTGCCGATCCAGGAGACTGTGCCTTCCCTGGAGGGCACCAGACGCAGCACGGCGCGCGCCAGCGTGGACTTGCCGCAACCGGACTCGCCGACCACGCCGAGCGTCTCGCCGGGACGCAGGTCGAAACTGATCCCGTCGACCGCGCGCAACGGCTTGTAGGTCGGACGCAGCCCGCCGGTAACCCGGATCGGGAACTGGACCCGGACATCCTCCACGGAGAGGAGCGGCTCGGCGGTTTCCAGCCCGGCGACGGGTTTCAGCGTCGTGTGACCGGGCCGGTCCGGACGGTCGAGGCGCGGCATGGCGTCGAGCAGCATGCGCGTATAATCGTTCCGGGGCGAGGCGAAGATGTCTTCGATTTTGCCGGATTCGACGTACACCCCGTCCTTCATCACCTGGGCCCGGTCGGCCATACGGGCCACCACGCCCATATCATGGGTGATCAGGGCCAGAGCCGCACCGGTCTCGCGCTTCAGCTCGTCCATGATGTCGAGCACTTCGGCCTGCACCGTCACGTCCAGCGCGGTCGTCGGCTCGTCGCAGATCAGCAGGTCCGGTTCGCACAGCATGGACATGGCGATCATGACGCGCTGGCGCATACCGCCGGAGAGCTCGTGCGGATACTGCTTCAGACGGCGCGCCGCTTCCGGGATGCGCACGCGGTCGAGCCATTCCAGAGCCCGGTCGTCGGCGGCCTTGCCCCTGAGCTTCATGTGAATTCCCAGGACTTCGCGCATCTGATCGCCGATCCGCATATGCGGCGTCAGCGAAGTCAGCGGGTCCTGGAAGATCATGGTCATGGAGCGGCCGCGCACCGCATTCAGCTTGCGCGGGGGCAGTCCGAGGATTTCCTTGCCGCGATAGCGGATGGAGCCGTCGGCCTTGCCGTTCGACGCCAGCAGGCCCATCGCCGCGAGGAAGGTCTGGCTCTTGCCGGAACCGGATTCGCCGACCACGGCCAGACACTCGCCGGCATTGATCTCGAGCGTGACGCCGCGCACGGCGTTCACCACGCCGTCAGGGGTCTGGAAACTCACATTCAGATCGTCGACCTGAAGGATCGGGGTGGCTTCCACGGCCTCGCCTTGACTGGTGGGCACGATCAACTCCTGAAAAAACGCGTATCGCGCGGAGCATATCGCCGGATTTCGCCAAGACCAGTCTCGAAATCAGGCCAGCCGCCGCTCGCGGGGCGTCGAACCGCGTAACAGGAGGCCTTTTAGGCACACAGTGCAGCCGATGGCCGCACTTTTCATGCAGGCACTCCGTGGTGCACAATGCAACAAAGACCGACTCGCGATTGCTTACACATGGAGTGCCGCACCCCGTCATGACCGCCGACCCGGCCGAAATCTTGCGCGTTCTGTTCGAGCGCTCGCCCTCGGCCCTGATCGTCCTGAATGCAGACGGGCTTGCGACGGATATCAATCCGGCGGCCGAACGCCTGTTCGGCCTACCACGGGACGCCCTCGCGGGGCGCGATATCCAGCCGATCTTCGCCGACCCGCAGGATTACCGTCGCCTTCAATCGACCGGCTTTCGCGATGACCGCGGCACGGCGGCCCTGCTGCGCTTCCGTACCCAGACCGGCCGGATATTCAAGGGCAATCTCTCCGCCTCGCCCCTTGCCTCGGACATGCCGGACTCCCGGTCCACGCTGCTGATCATCGAGGATGTCAGCGGCGAACAGGCGCTCAAGGCCAAGCTGGAGGCGAGCGATCTGCAATTGCGGGCTGCCCTCGCCTCGGCCAATGAAGGCGCATTCTCGCTCAATGTCGTGACCGGCCTCGGCTCGATGCGCGGCTTCATCACCGAATTCCTCGGGATCGGCGCGTCGGACGCGACGATCAGTCTCGATCGCTGGATGGAGACCGTGCGGCCGGAGCACCAGGGTGCACTGCGGGCCGAGATCGACGCGACGACACGCCAGCCCTCGCGCCCGCTCGACACCACGTATGAGTCGCGGCGCGCGGACGGCGAGTGGCGCTGGCTTCAGATGCGCGGCCGGGTCACCGAGTTCGGCCGCGACGGACAGGCATTGCGCATTTCCGGCGTCATTTCGGACGTCACCGAACGCCAGCAGCTCGAGCTCAAACTGGCGGACCGGGAACGTCAGCTCGCCAGTGCCATCGAGGCGGGCTCAGCCGGCATCTGGGAAGTCGACCCGGCGACGCTCCAGGTCACGCCGCGCGGACCGATCCGCGCCATGCTGGGACTGCCCGAAGAACCGGAAACGATCGATGGCCGGCTCTGGCTCGACCGCACCCACCCCGACGATCGAGGCGATGTGGAGCGGCAACTTGCAGAACTCGCTTCGGGCGAAACGGACACGGTGGACAGCGAATACCGCCTGCTCGACGCCCGCAACGGGAACTGGATCTGGCTGCGCTCCCGGGGCGGGCTGACCGAGGCGTCCGACGGCAGCCGTATCGCCGCCGGCATTCTGACCGATATTTCCGACCGCAAGGCGCTGGAAGCCGACCTCGCCGATAATGAGCGCGTACTGCGCGAGGCCATCGAGTCGGCCAATGACACGGCCTGGAGCATCAATATCGAGCGCAGCCGAATCCGCATTTCCGGCTTCCTGCCGCACCTGCTCGGCTATGACCGCGACACGGTCGACATTCCGCTGCGCGAATGGGGCGAACACCTGCCGCCGGAAGAGCGCGCCCGCGCCTTCAAGGCCTATAATGACCTGACCGGCGACGACCGCGCATCGGCGCGTGAAATCATGGCGCAGACCTCCGTCGAATTTCCGATCATCGACCGGGACGGTACGCTGGTCTGGCTGCGCAGCCGCGGCCGGGCGGTGGAGACCGGCCCGGACGGCAAGGCGATCCGCCTGGCCGGCGTCATGGCCAATATCACCGAGGAGAAACGTCTCGGCGACGAGCTGGAGGAAAGCGAACGGCGGCTGCGCGAGGCTCTGATTGCGACCAATGAAGGGGCCTGGCGGCTCAATATCCGCACCCGGATCAGCGAAGTCACCGCAGTCATAGCGGAGATGATGGGCCTGCCGCCGGCAGATGCGCGCGTCACCTTCGACGACTGGGCCTCACGAGTCGACGAGGCCGACCGGGAAGCCGTCTTCGCGCATTTCCGGGATTTGCGCGACGGCCGGATCGACCGGCTCGACATGGTGTTCGGTTATCATTCGGAGAAGCACGGCCTGATCCGGATCCATAACCGGGGCCGGATCGCCGAGCGCGACGCCGACGGCCGCCCGCTCTACGCGTCCGGCTTCCTCAACGATATTACCGACCGGGTCGATACGCAGATCCGGCTGGAGCAGCGCGAAAAACAGCTCATGGAGGCCGTCTCCGCAGCCTCCATGGCGGCCTGGCGGATCGATCTCGCCAGGCAGCGCATGTCGATGCGCGGGCCCGCCGTGCTCGACCTGTTCGGCGAGGGGTCGGAGATCGAGATGCCCGCCAATGAATGGCTGGACCACGTCCACCCGGACGATATTGCGACACTGACCGGAGCGACCAGGGCCCTGCGGAAGGATCCGGGAGAAATTTCGGAAGCGGAATACCGCGTTCGCAAGAGCGACGGGAGCTGGAGCTGGCACCGGGCCGTCGGCCGGGTCATGGAGACCGACGACGACGACCGGCCGACCGTCGCCACCGGCGTGATCTGGAATATCGACGCCGCCCGCGAACTCGACGCCGTGATCGAACGGGAGCGGGCGCATTTCGATGCCGTGTACACGTCCATTCCCGCCATGATGCACGCGATCGACAGCGACAGGCGCATCGTCGCGGTCAGCGATTACTGGCTGGAACAGCTCGGCTATGAGCGAGAGGAAGTGATCGGCCGGAAATCCGTCGAATTCCTGGACGAGGAGTCGCGGCAGATCGCACTTGAATCCAGCCTTCCGGCCCTGTTCGAGACCGGCCGGCAGCTGAACACGCCCTACCGCTTCCGGCGCAAGGATGGCAGCCTCATGGACGTGCTGCTGTCCTCCACGCTCGAACGCGACGAGGAGGGCAATCCCTACCGGGCCTATGCCATCATGACCGACGTGACGGAGCTGCGCAGGACCAATGTGCAGCTGGCCCGCTCCAACGAGGAGCTCGATCGTTTCGCCACCGTCGCCTCGCACGACCTGCAGGAACCGCTGCGCAAGATTTCCGCCTTCGCGAGCCTCGTCCAGCGCCGCTATAGCGACAGGCTGGACGAACAGGGTGCGCGCAGCCTGGAATTCCTCGTCGACGCCGCCGGGCGCATGCAGCGGCTGATCGACGACCTGCTCACCTATTCGCGACTGGCCAGCCAGGCGCTGAAGATCGAGCAGACGGACACCCGGCTCCTCCTGGACGACGTGCTCGGCCAGCTCGATACGGCGATCAGCGAGTCCGGCGCCAAGATCGAGGCGAGAGGCCTGCCGGTGATCCCGGTCGATGCGACCCTTTTGCGCCAGATCCTGCAGAACCTGGTCGCGAACGCCGTGAAGTATCGCGCCGACACCGCGCCCAACATCACCGTCTCCGCCCGGCGCAAGGGCAGCCTCTGGCGGTTTTCCGTACGCGATGACGGGATCGGCCTGGACACCCGTTTCGCGGACAAGATCTTCGCGCCCTTCCAGCGCCTGCACACGCGCGAGGAATATTCCGGCACCGGCATCGGCCTCGCCATCGTGCGGCAGGCCGTGGAGCGCCTGGGCGGACATGTCTGGGTGGAATCAGAACCCGGCAAAGGCGCCTGTTTCCGCTTCACCATCCCCGCCGGCGACCGGGATGCCGGCGCTGTCGACGACCGCCCCGCCATCGCCAGCTGACACGCCCCGTCCCGCGCGGTATGGATAGGCGGGGGACAGGAGACAGTACGCGTGGAAGAGTTCAAGGCCCTGCTGGCCGCACCGGGCATGGAGACGGCGCTGCGCATCGCGCCGGTCGTCGCCGGCGCGATCTGGCTGTTCATCACGGTTTCGCTGTGGCGGGGCGGTTTCACCGATCTCGTGGAGAAGATCACCCGCCCGCGCTGGGCCGGCCGCGAGCGCGCCCGCGCCCTGGCCATGCTGCCCGTCCGCGCCGTCCTGCTCATGCTTGTCGCTGGCCTCGGCACGCTGATGACCATGCTCGGCCTGATGTTCAACGTCGCCGTGATCCTGAATGTGGTGGAGCTGATCCGCAGCGCGTGAGGCGTGGGCGGCCGTTGCACCGCCCCGCCCGATACGGGCGAACCTCGTCATTGATGTCTTGCCAGCCAGCCCGCCTCAGGGGTTTTCCGCGGTCAAGGGTGACAACCGCGCAGCGGCGGCTTCGCCGCCCTTGACCGCGGAAAACCCCTGAGGCCCCGTCTCGGCATGACAATCAAGGGATAATAGGGGCTCTGTTTTGAGCCCCCTCTCCCTAGAACCCGCCGCGCGTATGCGCCACGCCGCCATCGACGATGAGCGTGGAGCCGACGACGTAATCGCCGGCCCGCGAGGCCAGGAAGATCGCGGCGCCGGCCATGTCTTCCGGCGAGCCGATGCGGCCGGACGGGATGCCCGGGGCGATCGCGTCGGCATGGTCGCGGGCGACCTTGTTCATCTTCGAGGCGAAGGCGCCCGGCGCGATGGCCGAGACGACGATATTCTCCTTCGCCAGCTCGACCCCCATGCGCCTGGTCAGATGGATCAGCCCGGACTTGGAGGCGGCGTAGGAATAGGTCTCCATCATGTTCACCGAGAGCCCGTCGATGGAGGCGATATTGATGATCTTGGCCGGCTGCTCCGCGCTGGCGCCCTTTTTCAGCGCGCCGTGCAGCGCCTGGGCCAGGAAGAAGGGGGATTTCACGTTGAGATCCATCACCTTGTCCCAGCCGCTCTCCGGGAATTCGTCGAAGGGCGCGCCCCAGGCGGCGCCGGCATTATTGACGAGAATGTCGAGCCGCTCTTCCTTTTCGAGGAATTTCTCGGCCAGCCGCTTCGCCCCGTCCGCGCCGGACACGTCCTCCGGCAGGGCGATACAGGTGCCGAATTCCGACAGGCGCTCGGCGGTCTCGAAACAGTCCTGCGCCTTGCGCGAGGAGATGTAGACCTTCGCCCCGGCCTTCAGATACCCCTCCGCAATCATCTCCCCGATTCCGCGCGACCCGCCGGTGATGAGAGCAATACGGCCTTCAAGCGAAAACAGATTATCGAGCATGGCGTGACCTTCCGTGCGTGTTCTTGTGTTGAAAGCAGGATTAGCGGGGTGCGGGAGCCGTGTCGAGGGGGCGGTATGGGAATGCGATCAGTCTTGAACATCGCTTGGTGCACGTTAGCCTTGGCGCGTCGAACGGGGGAAATCGTGTCCGAAGATCGCAAGCTTCCGCGCCCGCTACGCTTGGCGCTCATGCTCTCGCTTGTCCTGCTTTCGGGATTGGCCGCCGCGTTGTCCATGCCAGGCCCGGCGCGGGAGGCGATCGCTATCCCGGCCGAGTCCATCTGGCTAATCCAATGGTTTCTCGGCTTCCAGATCGTCGCGATCCTCACAGGGTGGGCCGTCAATCACCGTGCGCGGAGGGCGAACGGTCTTACGCTTGTCAGACGACTGCTCGTGTTCGTCGTGCGCCTGCTTGCGACGCTTCTGCTTTACGGCACCGCGATCCTCGATCTGTTTCTCGCAGGCAATCTTATCTTCGACTGGAGCCCGGATCGTGCCTGGCTGCTCGGCCTTCTCATCCCGGCAGCCAGCAGTTTCTGGCTCTGGCTCCACGTCAATTCAGCCCACGCCGAGCAACCAGACAACGATACGCCCGCCCCTGCGGAGGCGTTACCTCAAGGCGCGCCGGAGACACCGGGACGAATTCTCAGAGGGTCGGGCCTGGAAATAGCCCTCTCCATGATCTGGATTGCCATCTTGCTGACGGGTTTTCTCGCGGGCTCGATTGCCTTTGCGCTTCTGCGGCGCGTGCTCTTCGAGGATGCGGTTTTCACAACCGGCGTATTGCCTGCCATGACGCGGACCGCTGCCTGGGTGGAAGCACTTATTCCGATTGCAGTCGCACCGATCGTCATCGGCCTCGTCTTTGGCGTTATCGCCATCGGCCGGGCCCTCGTACTGAAAACCCAGACGTGTGATCCCGAGCGCTATAATCGCCCCCTGACGGACGCTGACTACGCTTTTCTGGACGGTGCCACCGAAGCGCTTTCCCAATACTCGGAATCTCAAAAATATCCGTGGATCTGGTACCTGTCGCCCTTCGTATTAAGCCTCGGCGGCATCGCGGTCGGTATCGCAATCTGTTTCGCAGCCGCATACGGCCTTATGAATGGACTGCATGCGCTCGTGGTTCCTGTCGATGCCACCGAAGACCTCTTGCTGCCGCTCAGTAGTTTCGGCGTTGGGATGCTCGTCGCGATTTTCTCCGGCATTGTGCTTTGCTGGCCGCTAACGCAATTGCTCCCCGGGCTACATGCCCGCTTCGCAGAGCATCTCTATCTGCGTCATGGCTGGAATACGATGAATTCACGAGGACGGAACGAGGCCGATTTCCGTGTAGAGCTGGAACGCGATCTGCGCCTCGACCGCCTCTCGACCAATAAGCCGTTTGATCCGGCGAGCTACATCCTGTTTGCCTTTCGCCGCCTATCGAAAGCCAGTCGCACCAGCGGCGGCATCGCGCTGGCAGTCTGCCTGTCTTTTGCGACCCTGGATGGGCTCGCCTATCAGGCCTTCACCGAAGAGCGCGCCTATCAGTCCGGCTATTTCTCGCTCGCTCGCAACGCCTATCGCTATGAAGACGCGGTTCGCATCGAGACCAGTTGTTACATGGGCCGGTCGGATGGCGAGCCGGTGCTTGTTACCCGGTATCAGCTGGTCATGCCGGATGATGTCCAATTGAATTTGGGCGACCTGCTGACGCCGGACGGACTGGCTGACCTTGAAGCGGTGGACCGCAAGGCAGCCTCCGGTGGAGCTGAGAGGACTGATGGTCCACGCCGCGGTGCTGGTCAGGCGGGACGTCCGCCGCGGGACCCGGAATGCCTGTCGGCTCTTGAGCGCAGCTTCGGGGAGGAGACCGAAAGGGTCAGGCAGCTGCTAGGGGTCTGATCCCCCACCCCAAACATTACAAGCATTTCACTTCCCCCGCTCCCGCCCTACGTTGCAGTTTGCCACGCAACTGACAGCACAAGCGGGAGATATTGATGCGACGCATGTTTGCGGCGGCCCTTGTGGCCGCCATGTCCTGGACCGGCCTGGGGGCCGCGCAGGTCCCGGACGTCGAGATTCCCTATGAACGCTTCGAGCTCGACAACGGGCTGACCGTCGTCGTGCACGAGGACCGCAAGGCGCCGATCGTGGCGGTGAGCATCTGGTACGGCGTCGGCTCGGCCGACGAGCCGGAGGGCCGCACGGGCTTCGCCCACCTGTTCGAACACCTGATGTTCAACGGGTCGGAGAATTATAACGACGACTATTTCGGGCCCTTCGAGCAGGTCGGCGCGACCGGCATGAACGGCACGACCTGGTTCGATCGCACGAACTATTTCCAGACCGTGCCGACGCCGGCGCTGGACATGGCGCTGTGGATGGAATCCGACCGCATGACCCACCTGCTGGGCGCGGTCGACCAGGAGCGCCTCGACGAGCAGCGCGGCGTGGTCCAGAACGAGAAGCGCCAGGGCGACAACCAGCCCTACGGCATGGTGAACTATTCCCAGCTGCGCGCCCTCTTCCCGGAAGGCCACCCCTACGCCCACTCCACGATCGGCTCGATGGAAGACCTGAGCGCCGCCTCGCTGGAGGACGTGCAGGACTGGTTCCGCCAGTATTACGGCGCCTCGAACGCGGTGCTGGTCCTGGCCGGCGACATCAATGCCGAGGAGGCCCGTCCGCTGGTCGAGCGCTATTTCGGCGACGCCCCGGTGGGCCCGCCGCTCAACCGCATCAATTCCTGGGTGCCCGAGCGCCGCTACGACACGTCGGAAGTGCTCTATGACGACGTGCCCCAGTCGCGCATCTACCGCACCTGGGTCGTGCCGGGCCGCACCACGGAAGAGCGTGCCCAGCTCGAACTCTTCGCCACCGTGCTCGGCGGCGGACGCACCTCGCGCCTCTATCGCGACTTCGTCTTCGACCGCCAGGTCGCGACCAGCGCCCGCGCCTATGTGCAGGAGCACCAGCTGGCCAGCATGTTCGAGATCCAGGTCACGCTGAACCCGGGCGAGGACATCGCAGCCGCCTCGGCCCGCATCGACGAGATCGTCGAGGAACTGCTCGAGGAAGGCCCGACCGAGGAAGAACTCGAAGCCGCCGTCACGCGGATCAATGCGTCCGTGGTCCGCGGTCTCGAGCAGATCGGCGGCTTCGGCGGCAAGGCCGTCACGCTGGCCCAGGGCGAGCTCTATGCCGGCGATCCGGGCTTCTGGCGCACCTATCTGGAGCGTCTCAACACGGCCGAGGCCGACGCCATCACCGAAACGGCGCGCGAATGGCTGAACACGGGCTCGCACGAGATCCACGTCCTTCCCTTCGGCGATTACGAGAGCGTCGAGACCGATGCCGACCGCTCGGCCCTGCCGGTCGTGGCGAACACGCCGGAACTGGTCTGGCCGGCCGTCGAGACGGGCGAGCTGTCCAATGGCGTCGATCTCGTCTTCGTGCGCCGCGATGCGGTGCCGGTCGTCGAGATGCGCATGGTGTTCGATGCGGGTTATGCCGCTGACAGCGCCGCGGGCGGACAGCTCGGCCTGGCCGACTTCACCATGAACATGCTCGACGAAGGGGCGGGCGGCATGGACGCGCTCGAGATCGCCGCGGAAGCGGAGAGCCTCGGGGCGAACCTGTCCACCGGCGCCGACCTCGACATGTCCACCGTCTCGCTCTCGGCCCTGCGCTCCAATCTGCGCGACTCCGTCGAGCTGATGGCCACGGTGATCACCGATCCGGACTTCCGCGACGAGGACATCGAGCGCGTCCGCTCGATGACGCTGAACGGCATCCAGCAGGAAATGGCCAATCCGATCGCCATCGCCCTGCGCATGCTGCCGCCGGAAATGTATGGCGAGGGTCATGCCTATTCCGTGCCCTTCACGGGTTCGGGCACGCCGGAAAGCGTGACGGGCTTCACCCGCGACGACCTGCTGGCCCACCAGGCGGCCTGGCTGCGTCCGGACAATGCCACGCTCTTCATCGTCGGCGACACCTCCCTTGAGGAGATCACGCCGATCCTCGAGCGGGCCTTCCGCGGCTGGCGTGCGCCGTCGGCGCCGCTGCCGCAGAAGAATCTCGCCGAGGCGGAGAATGCAGGCGAGCCGCGCGTCATCATCGTGGACCGTCCCAACTCGCCGCAATCGCTCATCCTGGCCGGCCTGATCGGTCCGGAGGGCAATGTGGAGAACCCGGAAGTGTACGCGGCCATGAACGACGCCATCGGCGGTTCCTTCACGGCCCGGGTCAACATGAATCTGCGTGAAGACAAGGGCTGGTCCTACGGGGCGCAGACCCTGCTCTGGGGTGCCCGCGGACAGCGGCCCTGGATCGTCTATGCGCCGGTCCAGACCGACCGCACGGCGGACAGCCTCTCCGAGCTGCTGCGCGAGTTCAACGAGTTCACCTCCACCAATCCGGCCACGCCGGAAGAGCTGGAGCGCTCGATCAACAACTCGACCCGCTCCCTGCCAGGCCAGTTCGAGACCGCTGCCGCGGTCCGCAACTCCCTGGTGACGAGCCATAATCTCGGCCGCGACTGGAACTATCCGGCGACCCTGACCGAGCGCTACAACGCGCTCGAACTGGACGCCATCCACGCCGCCGCCGAAGAGGTCGTCGACCCCGACAACCTCGTCTGGCTCATCGTCGGCGACGCCGCCGTCATCGCGGACTCGATCCGCGAACTCGACATGGGCGAAGTCGAGATCCGCCGCCTGGGCGAGTAAGCCCGGCGCGCGCGATCAGCGCTGACATGGAACGGGCGCCGGTGGGAACCGGCGCCCGTTTTTTTGTTGGGGGTGGTGAAATTGCATCCATGTCTAGGATCAAAGGGTTGGCTTCTCTGAACATCAACACCACTGAAAACTCGACCTAAGCAGGCTTTCGTGGCAAATACGCCCTTTAAGCTGTAAAATTAGGTTATCGGCAAGAAATGAGCAAAGAACTCAATTTTCAGCGGTTCTGTCTGTACACCCTAGGAACCCGTCAACCAGAATTAGCGTTGATTTCTCGGGAACTATCCCATTGGTCGAACTTAGACGAAACTGTCATCGGAACCGTCTTTGTCGATCTCATAGACAATGATTTTGGATATGCGGTGCTCGCTCGAGACACTGCCGGGCGCTTCCGATGGGTCGAAGGAGACAGCAACATTGCTTCCCAGCGCCAAGCGGAAGCGCGACTCCGCACCTTGCTCGGAACAATCACTCCTGATGCACAGCAGGGCGATGAACCAGCTCAACCATTAGACTTACTTACCCCGAAAACTGTCGAAGAAGGCAGTGAACTCCACCCCTTTTTTAATCTGCTTATATCCAACCCATGTAAAGCGCCAGCCCGGCGCGTTTTAAGTGAAATAGGGCCATGGCTATTACCGGCGGACAATCACCTGATTGGAGAGTTTCAACGACATCAATTTGACCAACGGCTCTGGGAGTTCTTTCTTTGGGCAGCACTTAGAGAAATGAATTTCATTGTAGAACAACTAGAAGCGCCAGATTTTCTATGCTCCGCCCCTTGGGAGGGCATTAGTTTTTCTGTCGAAGCGACGACCGCGGCACCATCGACCGAAGGCCCGTTAGCAGCGAGGGTCGATACAAATACCGCGGAAGAAATTATTGATTTCAACCGTGGCTATATGGCCATCAAATATGGCTCCGCTCTGTTCGCAAAGTTGATGAAAAGGAATGCTCAAGGTGAGCACTATTGGGAGCGTGAGCGAGTACGCGACATCCCATTCACACTCGCCATAGCTGATTTTCATATGCCTGGAGCGATAGCCGAAGATGACTGCGCTCCTCCCGAAATCGGTTCAATGGTTTACAGTCAAACAGCGCTACATGAGTACCTATATGGCGTACGTTCAATGCACGAGCATGTGGATGGCCAGCTACGCGTTTGGACCGAAGAGATTGAAGGTCACACGTTCGGATCTAAACGCATCCCCTCCGGTTTTTTTAATCTGCCGAACGCTGAGCATGTTGCTGCAGTAATATTTTCCAACGCCGGAACTATTGCCAAGTTCGACCGAATGGGTGTGGGGGCTGGCTTCAAGCCCGCGGATTGCAGATATTTTCGTCAAGGACTGCGTTACGATCCCGACCCCAATGCTGCGAGCGGCCGAGCTTTTATGGAAGAAATTGAAATCGGCCATGACGAACGGTGGGCTGATGAAATTCAAATCTTTCACAACCCGAGGGCAATACGGCCACTGCCCGAAGAATGGTTTCCATCCGCACAACACCACCGCTTCGATGGAGACAATATCGTAAGCATTGTGCCCGGCACTCCAGTCCTGGCGTCTTCAACGCTGTGCCTACACAGCAGGGCGCCTAGACCACACGATGAGTAGTTGACTCGCCACCACGGGGCAAACGGAATAAAATGAGAACAAAGCACCGATTCGGCGAGAGGCATTTGTTATCTAGGAGAGTCCAAAAAGCTCTTTCATATCCCAAATAGCGTCCTCGGATATCGCGTGCGCGAGCAATCTGATCGACTGACTATCGCGGGCTCGTTCGAATAGGAAATAGCCGCGGATATCAGCAGGGATTTCTTCGGAGAGACCAATTAAGCGCTCTGACAATGGCGCAAGGCATAGATCACGACCATCGTCCAAGGACCTACTGAAGTAAAATTCGCTCATGTCGTCGGAGCCTAAAATGAAAGAGAAGCGCACTCACCGCCTCGTTAAAACACCAAAAATCGCTGGGCGATTTCTTGCCGAGTATATGAACGCCTCCGAACAACGACGGCGCTCAATCGTGCGCTCATGCAAATACCGAGCCATTGCGCGAGTGATTCAACATGACCATGCACGCTCAGCTATCGGCCGTTTCTGTCATGACCCACTCTTTGACGTGAACGACCTTAAAGACCGTGAGGAACAACTCCGAACAGCACTTGCTAGCGATCCATTTGAGAGGGATTTGCTCGATCACAACGCCGACTACATCGCCAAATTCAGCAAAAATTTCAGCAAAATAAGCGCTCCATACGGAGGCTCCATTTCTCCGCCTGGAGAATGCCCCTCGATCATGCTGGAAGGGGTAAAGGTCACACCAGAGATTGCGTTCCGCGTGAGCCGCGTCACGAAGACCAACAAATTTCGCATTGGTGCTGGCACTCTACGCTACTCAAAGGGCAAAGCGCTCAAAGAAGACGAAGCCATATGGCAGGCAGCATTTCTTCATGGGTACCTCGCACGCGGCAACATGGAGGAAAGTGCCGAGGCTGAGGGCAAACTTTGCCTCGTTGTCGATGCCTTCTCTGGTAAAATTCACTCCGCTCCGAGCGACGCAGTTTCGCGTTTCAACAACATGGAAGCGGCCTGTGCCTCTATCGCGGAACGGTGGGACAATATTCCGCCGCCGAACGGCGCGTCCATTTAGCGGCGCTTTGTCTCAAAAAGTTCCTGTTTCCCTGCTGTGGCATCGCTGCCCGCCCGCTCGGAAAACATGGCCATGGCGATAACTTATCCCCACCTTCGCCCCCTCCCGCATAATCCCCAGCGGTTTCCGGGACGGGAGGCGCAGGCCACGTTCACTTGTGCCCGGTTACGAGCGGAGCCTGTCCGGGCGGCACTACACGACCGACGGCCTGTACCGGCTGGATTGGACACGGGGGCGAGAGCGTCCGGGAAAACGCCGCGTGCGGGATGTCGTCGATGTCACGCTTATTCAGAGTAACCGGTAGTCACAAACCGGTAGTCCGGCCTCGGTCGGCATCCCGCACTTCTCCCATACCGCCAGGCGGAAGCGCCGTGGCGCCAAAGCTGCTTCGTCCTCCCCTTCGGGGGGAGGTGCCGGCGCAGCCGGCGGAGGGGGGATGGTGCAGGATGAAACGCCGAACGCCCCCCTTCGACCGCTTCGCGGCCACTTCCCCCAAGTGGGAAGACGAAGCGCAGAACCTTTCCTCCCCCGCCGGGGGAGGTGCCTCGCAGGGGCCAAACCGCCTGCGGCCATATCGCCCCTCGGTTTTTTTGCGTTATGCGCTAAGGTCGTAGACGGAAGGCCTGCAGCTGGAGCTTAAAGTGGCGCTGCGTATTCCGGTTTGGCGATTGATCGCGCTGATCTGCCTGGCTCTAGGTCTGGGCGGGACGGCACTGGGGATGTTCGTCCAGGATCCCGCCGAACCGCCTGTCGCCACCATCCATGTCGCGCCTCTTGTCGGCGTCATCGGCCCTGCCAGTTCCGCCTTCATTACCGACGTGATCGACACGGCGGAGGGCGAAGCCGATATCGTCGTGATCGAGATGGACACGCCGGGCGGGCTGGTCGATGCGATGCGCGAGATCAATCTGGCCATATTGTCGGCGGACGTGCCGGTCATTGTCTATGTCTCGCCGCCGGGCGCGCGGGCGACCAGTGCGGGAGCGTATATCCTCTATGCCAGCCATGTCGCGGCCATGTCGCCCGGAACGACGGTCGGCGCCGCGACGCCGGTCAGTCTCGGGCCGATGCCCTCAACGCCAGCGCCCGGCGAACCGGTCGATGAGGAGGGCGACGAGGCGGACACGGCTCCTTCCGGAGAGGCGGCCGGCAATGAGCAGGCCCTGCGCAACAAGGCGGTGAACGACAGCGTCGCCATGATCCGCAGCCTGGCAGAGCTACGCGGGCGCAATGCGGACTGGGCGGAAACGGCCGTGCGCGACGGGGTGAGCCTGACCGCGCAGCGGGCACTGGAGGAAAACGTCGTCGACTATCTGGCGGACGATCTCGACTCGCTGCTGGCGCAGATAGACGGGCTCACCGTGACGCTGCAATCGGGCGAAACGGTCACGCTGGAGACCGGCCGGGCGAACCTCGAACGGGTCGAGCCGGGCTTTGCCCTGCAATTCCTGTCCATCATCACCAATCCCAATATCGCCTTCCTGCTGATCAATCTGGGATTTATCGGCCTGCTCGCCTCCTTCTACAACGGGCTGGAACCGGTCACGCTGATCGCCGGTCTGGTGTGCCTCATTCTGGGTTTGTACGGCCTCAACACGCTGCCGGTGAATTATGCCGGCGCGGCGCTGATCGCGATCGGACTGGGCATGCTGGTCGCGGAGGTTTTCGTGACCTCCTACGGATTTCTGGCCATTGCCGGCCTGATCGTCTTCTCGATCGGCGCGCTCATGCTGGTCGACAGCGATATCGATGCGCTGCGGATCGACTGGCGGCTGATCGCCGTCGTCGCGGTCGGGCTGGGCGGATCGGTCCTCGCCGTGCTGAGTTACGGGCTGGCTGCGCAGACCCGGCGCGTGGTGACCGGGCGGGAAAGCCTGATCGGCATGACCGGCGACGTGCTGGAATGGGACGACACTGCCGGTTTCGTCCATGTCGACGGCGAACGCTGGGCGGCACGGTCGGCGGACACGCTCGTGCCCGGCGATGTCGTCCGGGTGACGGACGTGAAGGGGCTCGAGCTCGCCGTCACCAGAGCCGGAGGAGCCTAGCCTCATGCAAACCGGCACGCCTCCCAAATTCGAATCCCGACCGGACACACAAGGAGTTGAGACAATGCTTGCGGAAATCGGCGTCAATTTCGGCCTTATCGCCGCCCTCTTCATCGTGCTGGTCGGCTTCCTGTCGGCCGCGATCAAGATCCTGCGCGAATACCAGCGCGGCGTGGTCTTCACGCTCGGCCGCTACACCGCCACGGTCGGACCGGGCCTGATCATCCTCATTCCCTATATCCAGCAAATGGTTCGGGTGGACATGCGCATTTTCGCGGAGGACGTGCCGAGCCAGGATGTGATCTCCCAGGACAATGTCTCGGTGAAGGTGAATGCGGTGCTGTATTACCGCGTGGTCGAGGCGGACAAGGCGATCAACAAGGTCGCCGACTTCCGCGTGGCGACCAGCCAGCTCGCCCAGACCACGCTGCGCTCCGTGCTGGGCAAACACGATCTCGACGAAATGCTGGCCGAACGCGACCAGCTCAACAGCGACATCCAGCAGATCCTCGACGCCCAGACCGATGCCTGGGGGATCAAGGTGACCAATGTCGAGATCAAGCATGTCGACCTGGACACCACCATGGTCCGCGCCATCGCCCGCCAGGCCGAGGCCGAACGCGAGCGGCGGGCCAAGGTGATCTCCGCCGAAGGCGAATTTCAGGCCTCGCAGAAACTCGCCGATGCCGCCAAGATCCTGGCCACCGAGGAAGGCGCCCTGCAGCTGCGTTATATGAGCACGCTGCAACAGCTCGGCCTGCAGCAGGGCTCGAACACGGTCGTCTTCCCCATGCCGATCGACCTGCTCAACAAGCTGACGGGGAGGAGCGACTAGGTTTTCGCCCTCGGCGGGCGAGGGGGACAGCGCCGAAAACGGCGCTTCAATCCCCCGTTGACCCGGCGCTTTGCGCCGCCCCACTTCCCCCGCGAGCGGGGGAAGACGAAACCGGCAGAGCCCTAGCCCGCCGCCTTCTCGCGGCCGGCCTTCTTGCGCTCGTGTTCCTTCAGGAAGGTCTTGCGGATGCGGATGGACTGGGGGGTCACCTCGACGAGTTCGTCGTCATTGATGAATTCCAGGGCGTATTCCAGGGTCAGCTTGATCGGCGGGGTGAGGACGATGTTCTCGTCCGTGCCCGAGGCGCGCATATTGGTGAGCTTCTTGCCCTTGGTCGGGTTGACGATCATGTCCTCTTCGCGGGCATTCACGCCTATGATCATGCCTTCATAGACGTCCACAGCGTGACCGACGAAGAGCTTGCCGCGCTCCTGCAGGTTGAAGAGGGCGAAGCCCAGCACCTTGCCGTCAATCATGGAGACCATGGCGCCGTTATGGCGCTGGCCGAGCTCGCCGCCGGTCTTCGGGGCGTAGTGATCGAAGGTGTGGAACATCAAGCCGGAGCCCGAGGTCAGGGTGAGAAATTCGGAGCGGAAGCCGATCAGGCCGCGGGTCGGGATGATGTAGTCGATCCGCACCCGGCCATGGCCGTCGGGCACCATGTTCTTCATCTCGGCCTTGCGCTGGCCGAGCTTTTCCATGACGCCGCCCTGGTCCTCTTCCTCGACGTCGACGGTGAGGCTCTCATAGGGCTCGCAGGTCTCGCCGTCGATCTCCTTGAGAACCACGCGCGGACGGCCGACGGCCAGCTCGTAGCCCTCGCGGCGCATGGTCTCGATCAGGATGGAGAGATGAAGTTCGCCGCGTCCGGAGACTGTGAACTTGTCCGGGTCGTCCTGCTGCTCGACCTTGAGCGCCACATTGTGGATCAGCTCGCGCTCGAGGCGTTCCTTGAGATTGCGCGAAGTGACGAACTTGCCCTCGCGGCCGGCGAAGGGGCTGTCATTGACCTGGAAGGTCATGGAGAGCGTCGGCTCGTCGACCGAGAGCAGCGGCAGCGGCTCGACATGCTCGGGATCGCACAGCGTGTCGGAGATTTTCAGCTCGTCGATACCGGTAAAGGTGATGATGTCGCCGGCCTGGGCGCTGTCGCGCTCGACGCGCTCGAGACCGTGGAAGCCGAAGATCTGCTGCACCTTGCCACGCACTTCGCGGCCATCGGCCTTGGCGACGGTGACCGGCTGGTTGCGGGCGACGCGGCCGCGGGCGACCCGGCCGATGCCGATGACGCCGGTGAAGCTGGAATAGTCCAGCGCCGAGACCTGCAGCTGGAGCGGGCCCTCCGGATCGACGTCCGGCTTCGGCGTGTGCGCGGTGATCATCTCGAAGAGCGGCGTCATGTCGGTGCCGGTCTCGCCGGCCTCGTTGGAGGCCCAGCCCTGCAGGGCCGAGGCGTAGACGACCGGGAAGTCGAGCTGTTCCTCATTGGCACCGAGACGGTCGAAGAGGTCGAAAGTCTGGTCGACGACCCAGTCCGGACGGGCGGAGGGACGGTCGGCCTTGTTGACGACCACGATCGGCTTGAGGCCGCGGGCCAGCGCCTTCTTGGTCACGAAGGAGGTCTGCGGCATCGGGCCGTCCACGGCATCGACCAGGAGGAGGACGCCGTCGACCATGGACAGGACGCGCTCCACCTCGCCGCCGAAATCGGCGTGGCCGGGCGTGTCGACGATATTGATGTTCCACTCGCCCCAGGTGACGGCCGTGTTCTTGGCCAGGATGGTGATCCCGCGCTCTTTTTCCAGGTCGTTGGAATCCATCATCCGCTCGGACACATTGGCCCGCTCGCCCAGCGTACCGGACTGCTGGAGAAGCTGGTCGACCAGCGTGGTCTTGCCGTGGTCAACGTGCGCAACGATGGCGATGTTGCGCAGCTTGTCGAGGGACGCGCTCATGGGCTGATTTCCTGTCGTGAAAAGGCGCGCCCTCATACGCTGTGGGGCGCGGCGTGGCCAGTGATTATTCCGTGTCGGGGCTCAGTCGCTGCGTGAAGCTAGTCCGAGACCGGATCATTCGCCGGCAGATTGGGCTGTTGGCGTGCCGCGGCAGCCTTGCGCGACGCCTGGGCCAGACGCCGGGCCCGGAGCAGCCGCCGGGTCGGATAGAGACGCCGCAGAATGCCGCGCAGGGCTGCGAAGAGCAGGGACATTGAGAAGACGAAGGCGAAGAGCAGCTTCGCCCAGTGCGACGCCGTCTCGTAGACCGGGTCGAGCTGGACGACGGAGACGAAATACCAGGCCGGCCCCTGGATGCGGCTGAAGGCGATCAGGCTGCGCCCGTCCGGAGACTGAACGATTCCGCTGGCGCGCGGATCGTCCGCAAGCACGGCAATGGTCGCGGCCGGATCGATACGCGCACCGGCGGCCTCGCCACGGGCGATGACATTACGGTCCCGGTCGAAGACCATGTTCACGCCGCCTGTGGGCGGGGATTCGAGGGCCCGGGCCAGATGGTCCGTCATGTCGACCGAGGTGCCGAAGGCACCGAGCAGGGTCTCACCCTCATGCACCGGCTTGCGGCAGGCCGTCGCCGAGCGTTCGCCGCCATCATTGTAGACGAAGCGCGAAAGCGGGGTGCACTGCATTTCGCCGCGCGGATTGGTCGCCCGGTTGAACAGGCGCGGATCCTCGTCGGCCTCGAGCTGGAAATCGGCCGGCGCGTCGAACCGGTAGAATTCGAGCCGATCCGGCCGCTCGGGCGCGAACATCACCATGCGGCGGTCCGGCGTGAAATAATAGAGGCTCGAAAACGTGCCCAGATAGGCTTCGCCGACCGATCGCACGACATGATAACCGGCGAGATAGCGGCGCTTCTCCTCCAGCGTCATCTCTTCCCCGTCGCCGAGAAAGGCGCCGATGCCGAAAACATGATCCCCATCAGGCGCCGTGGTGCCGTCGAACAGGACCGGCGCGCTGCGGCGTGTCCCGTCTCCCGGCGCGGGGAAGACCGTGTCGAACTCCCGTTCCACCATCTCGTCGCTTATGAGATCGAGCCGGCGCAGAAATGCCGCTTCGGCTGCCGTGATATAATCCTCGGCCTGCTCGAACAGGGTCTGCTCCCGCTCGGCCCGGACCCGGATATAGGACTGGAGCATTTCCGCCCGTGCCGTGGTCAGCGCCGAGCACAGGATAGAGTACCCGACGAACGCCGTCAGGCTCGCCAGGGCAAACGTCACCAGGACGTGCAGCGCCATACAGACAGGGCACGAATGCTCAAACCGGTACCTCCAGCAAGCCTCTATACACGCTCGGCCTGTTTCACCGGGTGATATTTGATGAATGGATCAAATCCGTCCGTCTTCGGGAAATTCGGCGGCCAGGCGCTTTACGAGTTCGCAGAACTCGGCCTGCTGCTCCGGAGAGAGCAGGGCGTCGGCATCGTGCGGCACGGCTTCCACTTCCAGACGCAGCGTCTGGTAGAGGTCCTCGCCCTTCTCGGTCAGGTAGAGATGACTGACGCGGCCGTCCGCCTGCGAGGCCTCGCGGAAGAGAAGTCCGTTCCCGAGCAGGGCCTTCGTGGCCCGGCTGACGATACCCTTGTCCATCGGGGTCATCGCCACCACATCGACAGCTGTCCGGCCCGGCTTTTCGGCCAGGGCGGCAAGGACACGCCATTGCGACAGGTTGAGACCGGCCTTGTCGCGCACGACCGCGGCCGTACGGCGGGCGATCCGGTCCGCCAGGACCATGACCTGGTAGGGCCAGTACTCGTCCAGCTTGAGCGGCGGCATGGCCCGGGCCGGCAGGGATGAGATCGCGTCGGTCATGGCGCGATATTAGTTGCGATCACAACTTGACGCAATAGCAACTACTATGATACCTCCGCGCTCGAATGGGCGAGGAGCCGCCGGGACGCTCCGCAACCCGAAACAATCATCAAACGGACCCGGCCCGTTGCAATCCTGGAGGAGTGGCATGGCTGACCTGTTCGAAAACCCGATGGGCCTTTGTGGCTTTGAATTCGTCGAGTTCACCGCGCCGGAGCGCGGCATTGTCGAGCCCGTTTTCAAGACCATGGGCTTCACCCATATCGCCAATCACCGCTCCAAGGACATCGAGCTCTGGCGCCAGGGCGATATCAATTTCCTGATCAATTACGAGCCGAACACGCCGGCCGCCTTCTTCGCCAGGGAACACGGCCCGTCTGCTTCGGGCATGGGCTTCCGCGTGAAAAATGCCCGGGACGCCTACAAGCTGGCGCTGGAGAAAGGCGCCCAGCCGGTCGAGGTCGAGACGCGCGTCTCCGAACTCCGCCTCCCGGCCATCCGCGGCATCGGCGGCGCGACCGTCTATCTCGTGGACCGGTTCAAGGACGGCGAGTCCATCTACGACATCGACTTCGAATATCTCGACGGCGTCGAGCGTCACCCGGAGGGCTGCGGCTTCAACGTGATCGATCACCTGACGCACAATGTCTACAAGGGCCGCATGGACTACTGGGCCAAGTATTACGAGGACCTCTTCAACTTCCGCGAGATCCGCTATTTCGACATCAAGGGCGAGTATACCGGCCTGCTCTCGCGCGCCATGACCGCCCCGGACGGCCTGATCCGCATCCCGCTCAACGAAGAGAAGTCGGATGCGGTCGGCCAGATCGAGGAGTATCTGCGCGAGTACAAGGGCGAAGGCATCCAGCACATCGCCTTCTCCTGCGACGACCTCATCGCCTGCTGGGACCGCCTGAAGGCCTGCGGCGTGGAATTCATGACGGCGCCGCCGGAGACCTATTACGAGATGCTCGAAGATCGTCTGCCGGGTCACGGCGAGCCGACCGAGGAGTTCAAGAAGCGCGGTATCCTGCTCGACGGCACGACCGAAGGCGGTCAGCCGCGCCTCCTGCTGCAAATCTTCTCGGAAAAGGCGATCGGCCCGATCTTCTTCGAGTTCATCCAGCGCAAGGAAGACGAGGGCTTCGGCGAGGGCAATTTCAAGGCCCTGTTCGAAAGCATCGAGCGCGACCAGATCAAGCGCGGCGTGATCACCGCCAAGCAGACCGAAAACGCGTAACGACCCGACGCAGAAGGGAGGTCAGTCCATGACCGTCAATCTCAAGCGTATCCACCATGTGGCCTATCGCTGCAAGGACGCCAAGGAAACCGTCGACTTCTACAAGCGCGTGATGAACATGGACCTCGTCCTGGCCATCGCCGAGGACGAGGTTCCCTCGACCAAGGAGCCGGACCCGTACATGCACATCTTCCTCGATGCGGGGATGGGCAATGTGCTGGCCTTCTTCGAACTGCCGAACTCGCCGGAGATGGGCCGCGATCCGCAGACCCCGGCCTGGGTCCAGCATATCGCTTTCGAAGTCGAGGACCTGGACGCCCTGAACAAGGCCAAGGACCATATCGAAGGCGAAGGCCTCGAGGTTCTCGGCCCGGTCAATCACGGCATCTTCAAGTCGATCTACTTCTTCGACCCGAACGGTCACCGTCTCGAACTTGCCGCCAATACCGGCACGCCGGAGCAGATGAAACAGCTCAACGAAGTGGCGCCGCTCATGATCGAGGAATGGAGCCAGACCAAGCGCGCGCCCAAGCACGCTGCCTGGCTGCACGAACAGGACTGACCGCTTCGGGCCTGTAGGGTCTCGAACCGGTTCACCGAAGTGAAAGCCCCGGCCGAACTGCCGGGGCTTTTTCATTGGTGGGACGCCGGGCCAGCGGTTCCCCATTCCCTCATTAGGTGTTTTCACAAAACATGCTAATCACCCAAAGTGGGAGACACGGGGGCGCGCATGCTATTGCGCCGTTTCATTCAGCACATGAAAGACCAGAACTGGGTCGCCGTCGGCCTGCGGGTCGCCGTCGGCGAGGAACTCGGCCGCGATGTGGGCGCCGAACCCGACTGCACCGCTGCGGAGGTCGGCGACGAATGATCCTCACCCGCCTCATGAAAGCCGTGCGCGAACAGAACTGGTTCGCCGTCGCGATCGAGTTCGTGATCGTTATCCTCGGTGTCGTAATCGGTTTCCAGGTCACGCAATGGGCCGAGAACCGGGCAGAGGCCGAACGCCGTGCAGTCGCGATCGACCGGCTGCACGACGAAGTCGAGAATGCCGTCGGCATTCTGGCCTGGCTGACCGACATCTACGACACGCAGAACGGGCACCGCACAGAAGCGATCGAACGTCTTATATCGGACGATTTCGACGGCATGCACGAGGCAGAGATGACTCAGGCGGTGGTTTCGCTCGCGCTCCTGCCCGCCTTCTCGCCGCGCCAGGGCGTCTATACCGAAATCGTCAGCTCGGGCATGCTCTCCACGATAGGCGATGAGGCCTTGCGCGACGCGCTGGGGCAATACCAGTCCAGTGTCGTCTTCCTGCAGGGCCAGATCGACTATTTCCGGACCCTGTCGGCCTCGGAGCGGGGTATGGTGAGTTTCGACTTCGTCCGGCTCGAATACGACCCTGGCTCCAGCCGTCAGCGGCGTCACGTCATCGACTGGGAGGCCGCCGCCGCCGATCCCGATTTCCTGCAGCACGTCCTGGGCGGCAATAACCGCATGCGGGCGATCGCCGAGTGGTGGGAGGACACGCTTCGCGATGCCCTTGCCCTCTGCGCGGAAACCGCACGCCTGTCAGGCCGCCCTTGCGAACCGGAGGCCTGGGAGCCGCAATGATCCTCGCCCGCCTCATGAAAGCCGTCCGCGAACAGAACTGGTTCGCCGTCGCGCTCGAATTCGTCATCGTCGTGGCCGGAGTGCTGTTGGCGTTTCAGATAACTGCATGGCGAGAAGCACATGCCGAGAGCGCACGGGCCGCCAACTATACGGAGCGCCTGCTGACCGATCTGCGGGTAGAGCGTGCCATGCTGATGGCACTGGACGAATACTATCGTCAGGTCGAAACCCATGCGGAACGGGCGATCACGGCCATGGAAACCGGCACGGTCGAGGACCCCGACCAGTTTCTCATCGATGCCTATCAGGCAAGCCAGGTCGATTATGGCCGCTCGGCACGGGCCACGATCACAGAAATGGTTTCCAATGGCGGGCTGGGCCTCATCGAGGATGTGACCCTGCGGACCCGCCTCATGGACTATTTCTCCGACGATGGTCTGGACGGTCTGTTGTTCACAGCGCTTCCGGCCTATCGGGCAAGCATCCGCGAAATTATCCCGTTCGGAATCCAGGACCGGATTCGCGACGAATGCGGCGACCGCTATATCTCCGTCGAAGGTATTGCCGTGTTCACGCTGCCCGAGTCCTGTCCGCTCGAATTCGCGGCGGAGCGCGCCGGACCGACAGTCCAGCGCATTCTGGCAGAGACCGATATCCATGCGGACTTGCGGGTCAATCTCGCCGAGATCCACGCAAAACGGCTCGAATTGCAGCAACTCATCCTGGAATCGGAATCGATCGTGCGCTGGATGGAGACTTTCGGCTGAGTCCGGCTGCCCGAAACCGGCTCAGCCTCATGCCGCTTTTCAATCAGGGCCCGCGAATACGGCGTGAATCCGGAATTCGTGTAGCGTTCGACCGCGCTCTCCCTGAGCGCTGACTGCTTTGCAACGGCCAGCTCCGGGACTTCAGCCCGTGCAAGAAGTCTCATGAGGCCCCACAGCCAGCCTGCCCTGGCGGCTATCCGTCGGCTGCCGCGGCGATAACGGCCTCATACATCGCCCGGCCGACATAGCCGTCGGGAAGATGCCCATTGGCGCGCTGGAAGTCGCGCAGGGCGCGGCGGGTATTCGGGCCGGCCAGACCGTCAGGAGTTCCGCTGTCATGGCCCAGCGCATTCAGGGCGGCCTGCAGCTCGCGCGTCTGAGAGCGGGTGATGGGCGGATCGTTTTCCGGCCAGTCGCCACGGAAGGGGGCATAGCCGGTAATACGGTCGGCGAGATGCGCCACGCCGAGCGCATAGGCCGTCGAATTATTATAGCGCTTGATGGCGCGGAAATTGGCAAATGTCAGGAAAGCCGGCCCGCTGGCACCTGCTGGCAGTTCCAGCCGAGCCTGGCGCATCAGCGTCGCCGCGCTCCATTGCGCACCGCTGGCCGGGTTGATCCCGAGCCCCGCCCAGTCGCTGACCGCCTGTTCAAGGCCCGGATTCCAGGCCGTGTAGTCGAAACTTTCGGGCAGGCGCACTTCGATGATCGTCGGCGCGCCGGTCTGCCAGCCGGCCTGGCTGAGCAGGTTTGCGGCCGAAGCCAGGGCATCGGCCTCGTCGGTCCAGATATTGCGCTGCCCGTCGCCGTCCCAATCCTGCGCGCGTGCGAGATAGGTGGACGGGATGAACTGGGTCTGTCCCATCGCGCCCGCCCAGGACCCGAGGAGCTGCTCGCGCGTGGCATAGCCGCGATCGATCATCTGCGCGACCGCGATGAGTTCGCCTTCGGCCCAGCTGCGGCGGCGTCCCTCCCAGGCCAGCGTGGCGAGCGATCGGACGATGTCGTGATCGCCGGTAATGGCACCGTAGGAGCTTTCCAGCCCCCAGATCGCGATCAGGGTCTGCGCCCGTACGCCGTAGCGTTCGGCGATGGCGTCCACGGTCGCGCGTCTTTGCGCATAGGCATTGCGGCCGTTCTCGATGCGCAGGTCGGAGGCTGCGATGTCCAGATAGGACCAGATCGGCCGGACGAATTCCGGCTGGCTCCGGTCGCTCTCGATGATCCGGGGATCAGGCTCCAGCCCGTCCAGCATGGCGGAGACCGTCTCCGCTTCCGCACCGCTGGCGGCGAGCCGAACGCGGAAATCGACCAGCCAGTCGGAAAAGGCCTCGCCGTCCGGTTGCGCCAACACCGGTGCGCACAAGAGGAAAGAGGCGAAGAAGGCGGCGAGATATCTGCGGATCATCCATTCCCCGTTCGGCTGAGCGGCCCCGTCAGAGACCTCGGATCGAGGCCTGCGATCTCGATAATAAGCTTGCGGCGCAATGCGTCCACGAAATCATCATGCTCATTGCTGGGCGAAATGAAGGCACCCGGCCCGGCGATCACCTGATTTTCGAAATAGGCACTGACATCGATGGAGACGGAGGGCCGGAAGGGGTGCTGCCGGTTATTGTCGATCGGCAGGCCGTTGACGGTGATGACGCGGGCCTCGGCGCGCTCACGGGCCGCGGAAAGGCTGGGCCCGGCATTCTGCGGACCGTCGCCGGAGATATCGATGACTTCGCGGACGCCCTTGAACCGGTTCCCGTCGATCAGGCTGACGGAATTGTCGATCGCGGCACCGATCGCGGTCCGGCGACCCGAGACGAAAGGCGCGGTCGCCAGCGTCGCGGCGAAGGCGCGCGCATCGTCCTCGGTCTCGATCACGGTCCAGGGCGCGACGACGCGCTGGAAATCGGCATCGGCCCATTCCAGATACATCACCGCGATGCGGCCATAACCGCCGCTCTGGATGGCGGAGATCACTTCCGGATCGGCAAGGGCTGCCACATGCCCTTCGCGCTGGCGTCGCGCCTCGACCTCGTCGATCGAGGAGGACACGTCGACGGCGAGCACCAGCTCCAGATCGACATATTCGCGCCCGTCCTCTGCGTATTCGACGGAGCGCGGCTCCCATCCGGGCAGGCCTTCGGGAATCCGGTGCGCCCCGCCTATCCCGATCAACGCAATGAGCGCCAGTCCGGCCGGAAGAAACCGGATCACGGCGCCTGCCCCGTTTCGATCGCAGCCGGCGCAGAGGCAGAGCCCGGCAGACGGCCCAATTCCTCCGGAGACGGGACCGCGCCGGCGATCTCGATCACCAGCTTGCGCAGGATGGCATCGCGGAATTCCGCTTCGGTGCGGGCGGGCAGAACGAAGGCGCCCGGACCCGTAATGACGTTCTCGTCGAAATACTGGTCGAGATGCAGTTCCGCGGGACGGACCCAGCGGCCCTCCCCGGCGGAGATGACCGGCAGGCCATTGATCACGACATGCGCAGCGTCGGCCCGGGCACGGGCTTCCTCGAGCGGCAGGCCCTGGTTTTGCGGACCGTCGCCGGAGATGTCGATTATCCGGCGCGGTGCGTCATAGCCGTTCGCCTCGATCCGCTCCACACCGTCCACGATCGCTGCCCCGATCGCCGTGTAGTGACCACGCTCGAGCGGTGCGGCCGCGACCCGGGCCGCGAACGCGCGCGCATCGGCTTCGCTGGCCACGACGGTCCAGTCGGCGGCGGCACGCTGGAAACCGCTATCGGCCCATTCCACATAGGTCACGGCGATCCGTCCCAGAGGACCGCCCTGGATGGACCGGATGACATCTTCCGACGCAAGCGCGGCGACATAACCCTCGCGCTGGCGGCGGGCTTCCTCCTCGTCGACGGAATAGGAAATATCGACGGCCAGGACGAGTTCGACATCGACGTCTCTCTCATACTGCAGTGCGAGCGCCGGCGCAGCGAGGCCGGTCGCAAAAACGGCCGCCGTGGCGGCCGCAAGATTGAACGCAGAAGTCTTCATGCGGCGCAGACTAGATAGAGCGCAACAGGGCAGCAACTGACGATATCGTAAGGCTTGCTCATAAAGAACGTGGCGCGGTTCAGGCCCAGACCGCATCATAGAGCGCCACGATCTCGTCTTCGCTCGGCACGCGCGGGTTATTGCCGGGCGAACCGGAGGCAATCGCCTGCTGGGCCATCAGGGAGCGAAGCTGGACCCAGCGGTCATGGTCGATGCCGAACTCCGACGGCGCGGGCACTTTCAGCTCGTCATTGAAACCGCGCAGAGCATCCAGCAGCCGCGCATTCGCGGCCGCATCGGCATGGCTGTCGTCGGCGACCCCGATGGCCCGGGCGCAGGCCGCATAGCGCGCCTCGGCTGCGGACAGGGAAAACGCCGTGATCTCCGGCAGCAACATGGCGTTGGAAAGCCCGTGCGGCACATGGAAGAAGGCCCCGATCGGCCGGCTCATCCCGTGCACCAGAGCGACCGAAGCATTCGAGAAAGCGAGCCCGGCGAGCGTCGAGCCCAGCAGCATGGCTCCACGCGCCTCGGCATTGTCCGGTTCGTGATAGGCAGTCCGCAGATTGGGCCCCATCAGTCGCAGAGCGGCCAGCGCCTGCTGGTCGGAGAAGGCATTGGCCTTGCGGCTGACATAGGCCTCGATCGCGTGAGTCAGCGCATCGATCCCGGTGTCCGCCGTCACCCTTTGCGGCAGAGAATAGGTCAACTCCGGATCGATGATGGCTGCCACGGGCAGGAAGCCGAGCCCCAGGCACATCATCTTTTCGTCGGCATCGGTATCGGTGATCACCGTGACGCGGGTCGCCTCGGAGCCCGTACCGGCCGTGGTGGGAATGGCAATGACCGGCAGACCCGGCTCGTCCACGATGCGCGGGAATTTATAGTCGCGCATGCGTCCACCATGCGGTCCGAGAATGGAAAGCGCCTTGGCGGTATCGATCGCACTGCCGCCCCCGAGCGCGACGAGACCGTCGAAGGCCTCGCCTTTCAGGCCCGCCCGCAGCACCGCCTCGCCTTCGAGCACCGAGCCCTCACCCGGTTCCGGCTCGGTCCCGTCGAACAGGCCCCAGGCGATACCTGCGGCCTCCAGACCCGCCGTGGCCCGGTCGAGATAGCCCAGCGACACCATGGTGGCATCGGTCACGAAGAGCGGCCTTGCGACCCCGGCCCGTGCGAGGACGGACGGCAATTCGGCGAGCGCACCGGCACCGATCTGCATGATGCGCGGCATGACGATACTGGCGGACATGACCTCTCCTCTTCTGCGCCGATTGAGCGTGCGCTCCTGACTCAGGTCAAGGCGCGCCGGCGAGACCGTCATCGGCCCGGCCATGCCTGAGATACGCCGGAGATACGCCGGAGAATAGGCCGGTTGCGGCTGAAGACAATTCTCGCGCGAACAGGCTCGCGGGTTGCGGCACACTCGTATAGGCTTTCGCTCGAGGGGAATTGTCCGCCGTCAGAACCCGGCAGGGTCGCAGGCGGAGCGGTATGGTCGAGGGGATTTCGATGCTGAGTGTTTTGACGGGACTGGGTGTGGCCGGCTGGAGCGGCGTGGCCTCGGTCGGTGCGCTGCTCGGTGGCGTGGCGGCCTGGCAGGGTCGGCGTGCCCGGCGCAGTAGCGATGCGGCCGGCGGCAAGGAATCGGCGATGCGCGGCACCGGCCAGACCGGCGGCGGGGACGGCGGTGGCGATCTGACGCCGCACGAAGCCTATCGCGCCGCGATCGAGGCCCGGACCCGGCAATTCGGCGAGAGCCGCAACTCGACCGTGATCCGCATCGTGCATCACGAGATGGACGAATATGTCGACGGCGATACCGCGATCGAGGTCATCGACGCGCTGCGTCACGCGCCCAGGGACGGCCCGGTCGATATCATCCTGCACACGCCCGGCGGCATCGCCTCGGCGACCCAGCAGATCCTGCACGCCCTGAAACAGCACAAGGGCAGGAAGACCGCCTTCGTGCCGTATCGCGCGAAATCGGCGGGTACGATGATCGCCCTGGCCTGCGACGAGATCGTCATGGGCTCCAGCGCCGTGCTCGGACCGATCGACCCCCAATACGCCTGGATGCCGGCCCATATCCTCGCCGACCTGCCCAGGCAGAAAGCGGCGGATCGCATGGACGACGAGATGGTGATCCTGTCGAAAATGGCGGAACAGGCGGTCAAGGAAGCGCGCCGCTTCGCCTGCGATTTCGTCAATGACGCTCACAAGGCGGACGGGACGTGCGCGCTGACCAACGACCTGATCGGCGGCGGACGCAATCACGACTATCCGATCCTGCCGCACGAGGCCGCCGAGTTCGGGCTGAGCGTTTCGACGAAAATGCCCGAGGACGGCTTCGCGATCTGCCAGCCGCCGCCCAAGGACGAGCCCATGCTCATCGTGTCCATGTTCAACGCGCAGCAGCAGGAAACCGCAGAGGGCGCACCCGCCAGGCCGATCTTCCGCTGAGCCACTGCGCGAAGCCGCATACTGGCGCATCTGGCGAGTTGACACGCACCGCTGGAGCCAGTATCCACCGCGCTCCTTTGAAACACGCACTTACGTGAAGGCCGAACGATGAAAGTCCGCAGCTCGATCAAATCGCTGAAAAACCGCCACCGCGATTGCCAGGTCGTGAAGCGCCGTGGCCGCGTTTACGTGATCAACAAGACCGACCCGCGCTTCAAGGCGCGCGCCGGCTAGACGTCCGCGCGGCGAGGCCCGTCCCGCCGCTTGCAGACGCAGCCCGCGAGGGGTTAGACGACAAGCCGTGCACCCGCGTGCACGGCTTTCGCATGTCAGACAGGCAGGACAATGACGACGACCACGCAAGCCGTCCTCTGGGATCTGGGCAATGTCCTGCTCGACTGGTCCCCTGCCTATCTCTACGAACGCCTCTTCCAGAGCCGCGAGGAACTCGATCACTTCCTCGGCGAGGTCTGCACCATGGACTGGCACGCCGCCCATGACCGCGGCGTCTCGATGGAAGAAAACCGCCGCCCGCTGATCGAACGCTATCCGCACTATGAGGACGCGATCCGCGCCTGGGAGACCGGGCTGGAACATATGGTGCGCGGCACCGTTCCAGGCACAGCCGAAACGATCGACGCCCTCGCCGCGCACGGCGTCCCGCAATACGCGCTGACCAATCTGCCGGCCGAGTGGGCGGATCCGGTGAACCGGCTCTATCCCTCCATGCGCCACATGCGCGACGTGATCGTCTCCGGCCATGAAGGCGTCGCCAAGCCGGACCGCCGCATCTACGAGATCGCGGCCGGGCGCCTGCCGCACGATCCGGCCAGCGTGCTCTTCTTCGACGACCGCAAGGACAATGTCGACGCCGCCCGGGCCTTCGGCTTCGATGCGGTACACTTTACCGGCAAACCCAGCCTGCACGCCGCGCTCGATGCGCGTGGCCTCCTGACGCCGGCCTGATCGCTGCCGGGCCGCGCTCCGGCCGCCCGCCTGCACCCCGCAGAGACGCATGGCCCGCCGCCGGATTCGGCGGCCGCGATACTGCGCCGCACCAATTCTTGCAGTCGCGGGCTATTCACGTGATCCCTCTTCGCTGTAAAAACGTACCCAGTCATCGAAATCGTAGCGAGGCCGGCACAGAACCGGGCCGCAGCCCGGTTTCGGTTACGGTCGATATCGAGGAGACGACGACATGGATCTCAATTTCACGCCCGAGGAGGAGGCCTTCCGTGAGGAAGTCCGGGCCTTTCTGAAGGAAAACCTCTCCGAAGAACTGGCCCGCAAGGTGCGCGAAGGCCGTGACCTGACACGCGACGACATGGTCAGCTGGCACGCCACGCTGCAGAGCCGCAACTGGCTGGCCACCACCTGGCCGGAAGAATACGGCGGCCCGGGCTGGAACGCCGTCCAGCGACATATTTTCGAGGAAGAATGCGCCCTGGCCAACGCGCCGCGCACCGTGCCCTTCGGCCTCAACATGCTTGGCCCGGTGCTGATCAAGTTCGGCTCGGAAGAGCAGAAGAAGACCATCCTGCCGCGCATCCTCGACGGCACCGACTGGTGGTGCCAGGGCTATTCCGAGCCGGGCGCCGGTTCCGACCTCGCCAGCCTGAAGACGCGGGCCGTACGCGAGGGCGACGACTACATCATCAACGGCCAGAAGACCTGGACCACGCTCGGCCAGTTTGCCGACAAGATATTCTGCCTCGTCCGCACCTCGACCGAGGGCAAGCCCCAGCAAGGCATCTCCTTCGTCCTCGTCGATCTCGATACGCCGGGCATCGAAATGCGCCCGATCAAGCTGATCGAGGGCGGCTATGAGGTGAACGAGGTCTTCTTCACCGATGTCCGCGTCCCGGTGAGCAATCTCGTCGGCGTCGAGAATGAAGGCTGGACGATCGCGAAATACCTGCTCGGCCACGAGCGCACCAATATCGCCGGCGTCGGCGCCTCCACCGAAGCGCTCAACCAGCTCAAGGCGCTGGGCCGCAAGGTGAAGCGCAACGGCAAGCCGCTCGCGGCCGATCCGCTCTTCGCCGCCAGGGTCGCCGAAGTCGAAATCGATCTGGAAGCCATGCGCATGACCAATCTGCGCATGCTGTTTGGACGCTCCGACGCGCAGGGCTCGGTCTCCTCCATGCTGAAGATCAAGGGCACGGTGATCCGCCAGGCCATCAATGATCTCGCCCGCAGGGCGCTCGGCCCGACGGCGGCGCCCTTCCCGTCCGAGGACGTGATCGGCAATTACGCGGTCACCCCGCCGGAAGCGGCCAATAATGCCGCCAGCTACTTCAACAATCGCAAACTCTCGATCTTTGGCGGATCGAACGAGATCCAGCGCAATATCATCGCCAAAGAGACGTTCGGAGCCTGATCATGGATTTCAATCCCACTGAAGACCGCCGCATGATCGCCGAGAGCCTGCGTCGCTATCTGGCCGATCAGTACGACTGGGAATACCGCAACAAGGTGGCGTATGACGCCCCCTTCCACGACCCGAAGAAATGGGGCGAGCTGGCCGAGCTCGGCATTCTCGGCGCGCTCGTCTCCGAAGAGGATGGCGGGTTCGGCGGTGCCGGTTTCGACATCACCACCGTATTCGAGGAAATGGGCCGCGCCCTGTGCCCGGAACCCATGCTCGGCAATCTCATGGCGATCCGTCTCTACGCAGCCTTCGGCAAGTCCGAGCGGGTCGAGGCCATCATCGCCGGTGCCGAAAAAGCGGCCCTGGCCGTGTTCGAATCCGAGGTGTTCGATAGCCTGGACGGTCTCTCCACGACCGCCGACGGCGATACGCTGAACGGCCGCAAGACGGTCGTCTACGGTGCCCAGGCTGCCGATCATATCCTCGTGGCCGCCGGCAAGGGCGGCAAGATCGCGCTTTACGAGGTCGCAGCTGCCGACGCCGAAGTCCTCTCCTATGCCATGATCGATGGCGGCGGCGCGGGCGAGGTCGTACTCGACAAGACCAAGGCGACCCTGATCGCGGACGATGCCGCCGAGGCCATCGAGGCCGCGCTCGATGCCGGACGCCTGGCGCTCTGCGCCGAAGCGGTCGGTGCGATGGACGTGCTCAAGGAGATGACCAAGGACTATCTCATGCAGCGCCAGCAATTCGGTCGCCCGATCGCGACCTTCCAGGCCCTGCAGCACCGTCTCGTCGACATGGCCATCGAGATCGAGCAGGCGCGTTCGATCGTGATCCACGCCGCCGGCCATTTCGAGACCGATCAGCGCGCGCTCGCCGTCGCCAAGGCGAAGAACCTGATCGGCCGCGCCGGCAAGCTGGTCGCCGAAGAGGCGATCCAGATGCATGGCGGCATCGGCATGACCTGGGAATATGCCGGCTCGCACTACGGCAAGCGCCTGATCATGATCGACCACCAGCTCGGCGACACGGAGGACCAGCTCCGCAAGGTCATGGAGCTGACGGACTTCTCCTCAGCGGCATAGGATGCCCGACCGACGCATTTCCAGAGGGCGGCCTTCGGGCCGCCCTTTTGTTTCGGTGCCAAGTGCACTCCGTCCCGTCTGATGTCTTGGCCACGCGATTTGCCGTGGGATCAGGAAAGCGATGTCTCTTCATGCACCACTGCGAACCCGCAGGGTTCGCAAGCGCGACCGCGCGCCGGGCGGTCAGCCCGCCCCATCGGAGACGTTCGCGAAAAGAACTGTCATGAGATCAAGGGAAAATGGCGCATCGGGGAGGATCAAGTGCGAACCCCACAGCCCTGAGCGCGTTCCATGTGAGCATCGACCCCAACGCCGAACGCGGCGACAGGCTCGGGTCGAGCGGAGCGGGAACAAGGAAATAATGGCGCACCCATCAGGATTCGAACCTGAGACCTCTGCCTTCGGAGGGCAGCGCTCTATCCAGCTGAGCTATGGGTGCGCGAGAGGCGAACCCTTACCCGAAGCCGGGATGGTTCGCAACGCGCTTGCTCGGCTGCAGGTCAGTCGGAATTGCCGGCAGGTTTGCCGATCGTGAATGCGACGCGGACCAGCCCTGCGATCATGGCGAGGACGACAGCCGCCATGGACAGCCAGTTGGCGATGTCGAGGGGGGCCAGAAGCCAGGCGAAGGCGTGAACCAGTCCGCCGACGACAAGCGCCAGCCCGAAGAAACGGCGCGCCGCGCCCATACCGGGCGGTTCCGCTTTTACGGGGCTCCCGGGCGTGCGCTTGCCGAGCGCATTTCCGAACAGGGCGAGAATACCGCCGATCAAGGCCTGCACGATGCGCGTGTCCATGTCGGCGCCGAGCCAGCCGCGACTCTCGACCGCTGTCATGGCCAGGGCGATGACGATCAACCCCCCGGCGAGAAAAAGCGAACCTCTGACGGAGCGTGTGATCATGATTTTTCCTCCTGAGCGGGGGCTGTGCCGAGGCCGAAGACGCCGGCAAAGCCGAGCAGCGCCTCTTCGAGCACCGAAACATTGAGATGGTAGATGACGGACTTGCCCGACTTCTCGGTCGACACCAGTCCGGCCTCACGCAAAACGCCGAAGTGCGCCGACATGGTCGGCTTGGATACCGGAAAGGCCGCCGCCAGCTCGCCGGCCGAAAGCGGGCCGCTCTTGAGCATCTGCAGGACCTGACGGCGTGTCGGATCGGAAAGGGCTTTAAAGACATCACTCATGATTAGACAATTAGAGAATTATCTAATCATTGTCAAACCCGACAACAGCGGAACATAAATAACCGAGAAAAATCAGGTTATCCCGGCCTCGTCAGCATCCATGTCGTCGGCATCGCCCGACTTGTTGCGGCCGCCGAAATCGTCGCCGTCAGGATCCTCGCGGCGGCGGCGGTGCTCGGCAGCGCCCATCAGGCCCATGCCCCACTCGCGGTCGGGACCGGCCACGCCCTTGTCGCGGAATTGTGCCTTCGGGCCGGGGCGCATGATCCAGCCATAGACGAGGAGTGAAGCAACCGCGCTGAAGCCGATCAGGGCGAGCGCGAGAATGGCGCCCATCTGCCCTTGCGGGTGCATGAAGACGCCGAAGAACCAGGCCAGACAGGCAAAAATCGTCACCGAAACGATGATCGCGAATGTCTTGAGAACGGGCCGGCCGCGCATCGGAACCTCCATGTTTCCCCTCGCAACCGGATAGTGCGGCCCAATCATGCCGGAATCAGGGCAGGCCGGGCGGGACGCGTCACGCGCCTGTCCCCTCCTGCGCCAACCGGTCGAGCCCGCTACGCGTCTTCGCGGTGATAGGTCAGGGAGAGAAAGACGTCCTCGAGATCGGCTTCCTCGGTGCGCAGATCGTCGATCCGGCCGCCGGCGGCGTGGAATTTCTCGATCATCTGCGCCACGGACTGCTCGCCATAGCGGTAGGTAATGGCCAGCGCCCCGTCCTCGCGCAGCTCCGCATCGTAACCGGCCAGTGTATTCGGCACCGCGTCCAGCTTTTCGGCCGGCTCGATCACAAGCGTCTTGGAATCCATCCGCTTGAGCAGGGTTTCCTTGGGTTCGCAGGCGATGACCTGGCCATGATCGATAATGGCGATCTCGTCGCACAGTTCCTGCGCCTCTTCCAGATAGTGCGTGGTCAGCACGATCGTCGTGCCGCGGGCATGAAGTTCGCGCACATACTCCCAGAGCTGGCGGCGCAGTTCGATATCGACTCCGGCCGTCGGCTCGTCGAGCACAAGAACCGGCGGCGTATGAACCATGGCCTTGGCGACGAGCAGGCGCCGCTTCATGCCGCCGGAAAGCTGACGCACATAGGCATTGCGCTTGTCGGCGAGCCCCACCGCCTCGAGGAGCTCGTCCGTTCGGCGCTCCTGTTTGGGCACGCCGTAGAACCCCGCCATCAGCTCCAGCGTCTCGTAGGGCGTGAAGAAGACGTCCATATTGATTTCCTGGGGCACCACGCCGATCGCAGCGCGCGCGCCGCGGCTGTCCTGGTCGATATCGATCCCCCAGGTACGTGCCGTGCCCCCGGACTTCTTCACCAGGCCGGCAAAGATATTGATGAAGGTCGACTTGCCCGCGCCATTGGGTCCCAGCAGGCCGAAAATGGAGCCGCGGCGAACCTTCAGGTCGACGCCTTTCAGCGCTTCCTTGGCTGGGGCCGAACCGGACCCGCGATAGGTCTTCTTCAGGCCGATGGCTTCAAGGGCATAATCGGGGAGCTGGGAACTGTCGGACATGTCGCCTCGGAATTGACGCAGGGGTGTGGTCCGCCATAACTAGGCATCGTCTTTCGTCCTGTCCATGAGGGCTTGTCCATGGCCGATGCTGCCAACTCCGCTCCCGAGCCGGAAATCATCGTCACCGAAGACCACCGCATCGCCTGCGATGGCGGGGGTGGCGCGCTGGGTCATCCGCGCGTTTTCCTCGAAATGGGCGATGATGATTTCGTCGAGTGCGGCTATTGCGACCGCCGTTTCGTGAAAAAGGGCTCGCCGGAAGACCCGAACGCCTGATCCGCGACACACCGCTTCCGAGGCCGCAAGACGACTGGGGAGGCGTCCGTGCCGCAGAGTAAGACACCCGACAGCCGTGCGGCGCGCGAAAGCGCCATGAAGGACATGCGCTCGACCAGCCAGCGCGTCGGCCTGCTCGCCGGCATCGTCCTGGCGGCCCTGCTGCAATTCCTGCCCGTTCCCGAAGGCCTGACGCGCGAAGCCTGGCTGCTCGCCTCGCTCGCCCTCCTGATGGCGTGCTGGTGGGCGACCGAAGCCATTCCGATCGCCGCCACGGCGCTGATCCCGATCGCGATCTTCCCGCTGCTGGGCATCACCTCGACCGGCGCCGCCACGGCCCCTTATGCCAGCCCGATCGTCATGCTCCTGCTGGGCGGCTTCATCGTCGCCCTCTCCATCGAGCGCTGGAATCTGCATACGCGGATCGCGCTCAATGTGGTCTCTGCCTTCGGCGGCAAGCCGGCCGGGCTCGTCGCCGGCTTCATGATCGCCTCGGCGCTGCTCTCCATGTGGATCTCGAACACGGCGACCACGCTGATGATGATCCCGATCGCCCTGCGCGTGGCGCAGGAGGTCGAGCGCGAGGGCGTGACCTCCAAATTCTTCGCCCCGGCCCTGGCGCTGGGCGTCGCCTATGCCGCCTCCATCGGCGGTATGGCCACACCGGTCGGCACGCCGACCAATCTCATCGGCATCGGCTATCTGCAGAACGAGTTCGATCTCACCATCGATTTCGCCAGCTGGATGGGTCTCGGCCTGCCCGCCGTCCTGCTGATCATTCCGGCCGCCTGGTTCATCCTCACCCGGCTCGCCTTCAAGCTGAAGGGCGCCGGGGAAAGCCGGGCCGCCGCCGAAATGGTGCAGACCGAGCTGGCCGGACTGGGCCGGATGACGACGCCGGAAATCCGCGTCGCCGCCCTGTTCGGCACGGTGGCCCTGCTCTGGATGGGACGCGAACTGCCCGGCTTCCTGCTGGCCTGGATACCCGGCACCCCGGACGGCGACTGGAGCTGGGGCTGGAACCCGCTGCTGGCCTGGCTGGGAGCCCGGCTCGACCTGCCGGTCACGCTGGCGCTCGGCAATACGCAGATCGCCATGATGGGCGCGCTCGCCGCCTTCCTCATTCCCGCCGGCTGCAAGGACTCGCCGAAGGGTCAGATGCTGATGGAGTGGGAGACGCTGGTCCGCCTGCCCTGGAATGTCGTCATCCTGTTCGGCGGCGGCCTCTCGCTGGCAGCCGCCCTGTCGGCGACGGGCCTGGCCGACTGGCTGGGCGGGCAGATGGCCTTCCTGACGGACTGGCCGCTGCCGCTGCTGATCCTGGTCATCGTCGCCGCCGTGGTCTTCCTGACCGAGCTGACCTCAAACGTCGCGACCACGACCGCCTTCCTGCCGGTGCTCGGCGTGATCGCGGTGGAAGCGGGCGCGCCGCCGGAACAGCTCGTCGTCCCGGTCGCCATCGCCGCCTCGACAGCCTTCATGCTGCCCGTCGCGACAGCACCCAACGCCATCGTCTACGCGTCCGGCGCCGCCAGCCAGGCCCAGATGATCAAGGCCGGCTTCCGCATCAACCTCGCCGCCATCGTGGCGATCACGGCGGTCGGGATTGCGGCAGGGATGCTGGGCTTCGGGGACTAAAGAGCCTCGCCGGCCAGACAGGCATAGGGGCCCGGCCACGTGCCGGGATCCGGTGACATCCAGGCGCGATTCGGGAAGTCGGCATTCGCCAGCAAGGCAGAGTGCCTGCTGCGATAGTCCTGACAAGCATCAGTATCGGCAGCGCTTGCCGAAACCGCATGAGTGAGAGCACAAGCGCTACGCGCGTTGACAAAGGCGTCTAACTCCCACGGGTCGAAATCCGGTATCGCCTCCCTCGCCGCATCCAGATCGGCACGGCGCCGCGAATACCATGCCTGAACGTCCGTACAGCGGCCCTCCTCATCAAGCCGCTCAACCAGTTTGAGAGAGTCGGGCACGATGCGAAGCGGCCACAACCCGGTCTCCTCGCTGACGTCCAGCAACCAAAAATCGGCGAGCCTTCGCAGGCTGCGGTCGCGCAAGTCCGGATCGCCGGTCGCGTCCGCCAACTGGAGTTCAATCTGCGAAAGAAAGGAGTTTATGATGTGGCTCTCCTGCCGCCACCCGTCCTCACGACGCCCCTGCACAGGACGCAGGGTTTCCTGTGCGTCCACGACCAGTCCCGCCTCCAATTGCTCGGATGCAAGCATGATCCGGTAGGCGTCGCTCACCGCGACGAGATCATGCAGCCACACCAACAGTTCGTCCTGATCCGCCTCACCTGTCGCGGGCACATGGTCCCCGGAATAAGCGACCGGGCCGTCCACAGCTTCCGGCGTCCCGATCAGCGCTTCCTGTGAGATACTCCACGCCAGTGCTTCTTGCAGGACCGCGATGGCGGCCGCATGGTCGCCCATTTCCGTCGCGGCCATATAAGCGCCCTCCCAATACGGGAAGTCAGCGGCCCAGAAATAATTGCGATCGGCAGGACGATAGCGATCAACCTCCTGGAAGCGACGCAACGAACGCTCGTAATTCCCCCTCGCATAATCGATCCAAGCAGCCTCCAGCAGCCATCTCATACGGAGCCCTTCCGCGGGAGCTGGTAGCCAGCGGCCAACCCCCGAGCAGCTCCGAGCTCGTGAGAGGCGCTCGGGCCCTTCGGCGCTTTCATACGCCGAGGCCCCATACCTGACGCTCCGGGCTTCCCAGGCACACCGCGTCAGCAAGTAATTTGGCAACCCGACCGGATGGACGACGGACACAACCGCGCCGGGGCCAGTTTCCTTCATCCGTTCAGGAAGGCCATAGGGCACGACAAGCCAGACCAGAAACAGGATCAGCAAACTCCGGGAAAACAACTTCATCAACGCCCCCAAGCACACCATGCCCAAACATCGCCCGCTCAGCGCGACATGCGGCAAGTCTTTACGGCAAGGTCACACATGTGGGGAACGAACTCCACATCTACGTGCGAAAGCAAAGCGGCACACCTCGTCCCCCACAGCACTCCGCCCATGACCTCACCCGCTGCGCGCGCTAACCTCCGCGGCAAGTGATTTGCCCGCCCTTCCCGCACGCCGGAGACGCCCGACATGGCCACGCAGAAGCCGATCGACGAGAACAGCCACGTCTACCTGATCGACGGGTCGGGCTATATCTTCCGGGCCTATCATGCGCTGCCGCCGCTGACCCGGTCGGACGGGACGCCGGTGGGCGCGGTGCAGGGTTTCTGCAACATGCTCTGGAAGCTGCTGGAGGACCTCAAGGGCGAGGACCAGCCCTCGCACCTGGCGGTGATCTTCGATCATTCCGGCAAATCCTTCCGCAACCAACTCTACGACCAGTACAAGGCCAATCGGCCGCCCGCGCCGGAAGATCTGGTGCCGCAATTCTCCATCATCCGCGACGCCACGCGCGCCTTCGGCACGCCCTGTATCGAGCTGGAGAATTACGAGGCCGACGACATCATCGCGACCTATGCCCGCCAGGCCGAGGCGAAGGGGGCGAAGGTGACCATCGTCTCCTCGGACAAGGATCTGATGCAGCTGGTCACCGACCAGGTCGAGATGTTCGACGCCATGAAGAACCGCCGGATCGAGGCGGAACAGGTGATGGAGAAGTTCGGCGTCGGGCCGGACAGGGTGATCGACATCCAGTCGCTCGCCGGCGACAGCGTCGACAATGTGCCCGGCGTGCCCGGCATCGGCGTGAAGACGGCGGCGCTGCTGATCAACGAATACGGCGATCTCGACACGCTTCTCGAGCGGGCCGGGGAGATCAAGCAGAAGGGCCGGCGCGAGAAACTCCTCGCCCATGCCGAGGATGCCCGCATCTCGCGCGATCTGGTAACGCTGAAGACCGACACGCCGGTGACCGATCCGCTCGAGGATTTCGGCATGTCCGATCCGGACCCGGAGGTGCTGGTTTCCTTCCTCAAGGAGATGGAATTCCGCACCTTCACGCGGAAGGTCGAGGAAGCGCTCGGCGGACCGGCGGCCGACGAGACCGGCGACGCCACCGCCCCGATCGACCGCGACGCCTATGAGTGCGTCACGACGATGAAACAGCTGGAAAGCTGGATAGAGAAGGCCCGCGAGGCCGGCGTCATCGCGGTCGATACCGAGACCGATGCGCTCTCCGCGACCGCTTCGGGCTTGGTCGGGGTCTGTCTCGCCACGGCACCAGGCGAAGCCTGCTACATCCCGCTCGCCCATGTCGACCCGCAGGGCTCCGGCGACATGTTCGACACGGGCGAGGCGCCCGAACAGATCCCGATGGACGACGCCCTTGCCGCGCTCAAGCCGCTGCTGGAAGACCCGGCCGTTCTGAAGGTGGGGCAGAATTTCAAATACGATCTCGCCGTGCTGGCGCGCTACGGCATCGAGGTCGCGCCCTATGACGACACCATGCTGCTCTCCTACGTCATGGAAGCGGGCCTGCACGGGCACGGCATGGACGAGCTGGCGGAGCTGCATCTCGGCCATCAATGCATCCCCTTCAAGGAGATCTGCGGCTCCGGCAAGAGCCAGATCAGCTTCGACAAGGTGCCGCTCGACAAGGCCACGCAATACGCGGCCGAGGATGCCGACGTCACCCTGCGACTGTGGGAACTCCTGAAGCCGGCCGTCGTCGGCAAGAAGAAGGCGACAGTCTACGAGACGCTGGAACGCCCCATGGCCAATGTGCTGGCGCGCATGGAACGCGCCGGCATCAAGGTCGATCCGGACCAGCTGCACCGTCTCTCCTCGGACTTTGCCCAGAAGATGCAAGCCGCCGAAGCCGAGGCCCACGAGGCCGCCGGCCGCGACTTCAACGTCGCCTCGCCCAAGCAGATCGGCGAGATCCTGTTCGGCGAGATGGGCCTGCCGGGCGGCAAGAAGACCAAGACCGGTGCCTGGTCCACCGATGCCGCCGTGCTGGAACAGCTCGCCGCCGAGGACCACGCCCTGCCCAGGGCGCTGCTGGAATACCGGCAATACGCCAAGCTGCGCTCGACCTATGCGGAAAGCCTGATCGGCCATATCAACAAGGAGACGGGGCGCGTCCACACATCCTTTTCGCTGGCCGCGACGACGACGGGGCGCCTCTCCTCGAACGAGCCGAACCTGCAGAACATCCCGATCCGTACCGAGGCCGGCCGCCAGATCCGCGAGGTCTTCATCGCCGAGCCCGGCAATTGCCTCGTGGCCGCCGACTATTCCCAGATCGAGCTGCGCCTGCTGGCCCATATCGCCGATGTCGACAGCCTGAAACAGGCTTTCCGCGACGGCGCCGACATCCACGCCATGACAGCCTCGGAAGTCTTCGGCGTGCCGGTCGAGGGCATGGATCCGATGGTCCGCCGCAAGGCGAAGGCGATCAATTTCGGCGTCATCTACGGCATCTCTGCCTTCGGCCTCGCCAACCAGATCGACGTCAGCCGCGAGGAGGCCAAGGCCTTCATCGACGCCTATTTCGAGAAGTTTCCCGGCATTGCGGACTATATGGACCGCATGAAAGCCGAGGCGAAAGAGACCGGCTATGTCGAGACCATCTTCGGACGCCGCGCCCACTTCCCCGGAATTCGCGACAAGAATCCGAACATGCGCATGTTCGCCGAACGTCAGGCCATCAACGCCCCGATCCAGGGTGCCGCCGCCGACGTCATCCGCCGCGCCATGATCCGCATGGACGACGCCCTCAAGGCCGCCAACCTCGACGCCCGCATGCTGCTACAGGTCCACGACGAACTCGTCTTCGAGGTCCCGGAGAACCAGGCCGACGACCTGATCGACCTGGCGTCGAAAGTGATGAGCGAGGCTTGCCGGCCCGCGCTGGAGCTGAGCGTTCCGCTCGATGTGGATGCGAAGAAGGGGCGGACGTGGGGCGAGGCGCATTAGGGGGCGCTAACGCGTCCTTAATCGATGCCTGACTCTTTTCGACCGGGATGAAAATCGTTATATTGACCTCATGGAACGGAACATGAACGATAACCTTTCAGCCGGCTTTTACACTCTATCGGAGGCAGCGGTTCTGCTAGGGTCTTCGGCTGCGCGCCTACGGCCATGGTTCCGGCCAACGTCCAATTACACACCAGCTGTAATGTCTGAGCGAGCTTCGGCCGACGGTAGAGTTGCCGACATTAGCTTCCTTGATTTGATCGAACTTCGGTTTATCGACCACTTTCGGAAACAAGGCGTGTCCATGCAGGCGCTGAGGCGGGCATCTGCCGAGGCCATGGAAGCCTTCGGCGCGCATCCGTTCGCTCGCGAGGGAACTACATACCGCACTGACCTGCATCGTATTTATGCCGAAGCCGCAAACGAAACCGGTGACAAGAAACTGCTGTCACTGACCGGGGACAAGCAGTTCGTCTTAGACGTGATTGAACAAAATCTCTCGAAAGGCGTGGATTTCGACCCGAAGACCTGCATCGCAACTTCATGGAAACCTCAACCAGATTCCTTCCACGGGATCATCCTAGACCCTCGGATGAACTTCGGTCGGCCGACCCTTGCTGGGACGGGCCTTTCGGTAGAGGGCATTTATGATGCTTGGTTAGCCGAAGAAGGGGACGTCAGACTGGTCGCAGATTGGCATCGAATTAAACCTGATGAAGTACTGCAAGCCGTAAAATTCAAGCAGCAATATCTGCATTGAAAATCGGGCTCGACATCAATCTGTCTAGCCGCCTCGTGATCGCGCTAAATGCCCTTTACGGCTCTGACTCGCTGTCTTTTGAGAGCGTTGGCAATGCAGATGATGAGGAATGGTTGGAAACGTTTTCTCGTGAGGGCGGCGACGCGTTCATTGGACGTGATAGGAAGATTCTTCAACGTCCAAATGAAATACGCGCCCTAGATACCAGCGGACTGCAGGGCATCTTTCTCGATTACGGAAAGGCGCCTCAGAAACTGCACTATATCGCCGCGCACGTAATTTATTGGTGGCCAAATATAGAGAAGCTGATCCGTTTAAATGACGGCAATTCGATCTATCGCGTTCCTAGCCACATGAGAAGCTGGTCAGGCGTAGAGACGCTTCGTGTTGACGACACCAAGACCCCTCCTCGAGTTGTTCGAGGCAATGTGCCTTAGCGCAGTTCCTCCCTTAAACATCTTGCCAGCCAGCCCGCCGTATCCGGTTCAGGCCGTCAAGGCCGGCCGAAGGCCGCGCGTTTCAGCCTTGACGGCCTGAACCGGATACGGCCTCGTCCCGGCACGATGGGAAGGGATGCGAAGCCCGGCCTCCCTTTCCGTATTGAGAGGAGGAAGACACCGCTCTCTGCGACATCGCCACCACCGGTGTTTCCCCTCATCCGCCCTCCGGGCACCTTCTCCCCGTGGGAGAAGGGGTAATAATCCGCCGACTTCGCCCCCTACCCCCACGGTGCGAGTTCGAAAGCCTCCGTCGTGGATATCTGGCGCTGGAGGGTTTCGACCGCCTGCATGATAGAGGCGCGTTCGGCGGCATCCAGATCCGGATTGGTGGCAAGCGAGAGGAGCGCGTTGATATTGTCGCGCGTGGCCTCGCGCCAGGCGAAATCCGCATTCATGTAGGCGCGGCAGTAATCACGAAGGTCGTCTGTGCCATGATTGTGCAGACGCAGAACCTCGAAGCACATCTGCCAGCTGTAATCCTGGGCCATTGCCGTTTCGGTGATGTGTTGCACGGCCTGGGCGACAGCGGCGCGGTCGCCGGCGCTGATGCCCGGCGTCGTGGCGGAGGCGTCGACATTCGTGGTGACGGTCGGGCCGTCGCCCTGCTGGACCTCGGTTTGAGCTCCCGTGGCTGCAGCCGGCCCGCGGACGGCTCCTGTCAACTGCTCGACGGCGAGGATGGCGATCAGATTGGTCTGGAAACGGCGCTGCATGATGCCGAATTCGAAGGAGTCGATGGCGCCGTTCTGGAGCGCTTCGCAATTGCGGTACATCGAGTCCCGCAGGAGCTGGATGCTCTGCGTGCGCAGGCCGATCCCGGCCACGCCCTGTCCGCCGGCACCGCCCATATCGACGGACTGGTCGTTGGTGAAGGCGCCGTTGAAGGTGAAGCCGCCGCTCTCCGCCGCGATGGCGTCGGGCGCGGGACGGGCGCAGAGGGTGTACGCGCCGTTCGAGCTGATGATGGCGGTCTGCTCGGCGTCGATCACCATGGAGCGGCCGTCATTCAGGTCTGGTCGCCGATAGACGCTGGATATGTTCGCGCAGCCGCCGAGCACGGCGAGCGACACGGCCGTGCAGGCCAGTTTCGTCAAGGCTTTCATGATTCCCCCATCCCGTTTCGGAGGAATACTAGTCGGGCCGGGCGAGCGTGTCGATCAATACGCGCTAAGCGGGAATGTCATCCGGCCGGCTTATCCCCGGTCCGCCGCCAGCCCCTAAACTCCCCGCCGCTCTTTCACATCGTCGGTCTGCACACGCAAACGCCCGCCCCTTGCGGGACGGGCGTCTGGATCAAATCCGCGTGGTAGTCGTTGTAGTAGCAGACAGCGATTTTCCCACCGACTCCTGCAACGCCGCCTACGCGTCGACCTCGGCTTCCAGGGCGTGTTCCTGGATGAAGTCGCGGCGCGGCTCGACCACGTCGCCCATGAGCTTGGAGAAGAGCTCGTCGGCGGTGTCGGCATGGGTGACCGAGACCTGCAGCAGGGAGCGCGCATTCGGATCGAGCGTGGTTTCCCAGAGCTGGGACGGGTTCATCTCGCCGAGACCCTTATAGCGCTGGATCTTCATGCCCTTGGCACCCGAGGTGGTGACCGCATCGACCAGCTGGCTGGGCGAATAGATGGTCACCGGCCCGGATTTCGGCACGAAGCTCGCCGGGCCGTCATAATCGCCGGACACTGCCACGGCGCGCTCGGACAGGCGCTTGGCATCCGGGCTCTCGCGCAGGGGCGCATCGAGCACGACCGTCTCGGTCACGCCGCGCACCTCGCGCTGGAAGACAAGGCCGTGCTCGTCATTGAGATGACCGGCCCAATTGTCCTCGCCCTCGTCCGCAAAGGCGTTGAGGCGTTTGGCGGCGTCCGCGATCGCGGTTGCATCCGGCTCCGGCACGAGCGCGCCGGCGAGCGCCGCCGCCTCAAGCGCAAAGCCCGGCGCGCGGGCGGTCATGCGGTCGATGGACAGCTTCACGCCGCGCGCCGCGGAGACGCGTGTGGCGAGGTCCTGACCGGTGATGACCTCGCCGCCGGCGAGCGTCAGATGTGCCTCGGACACACCCTCGTCGATGAGGTAGGCATCCATCTCCGCCTGGTCCTTCACATAGCGTTCTGACCGGCCCTTGGTGATCTTGTAGAGCGGCGGCTGGGCGATATAGAGATAGCCGCGCTCGATCAGCTCCGGCATCTGCCGGTAGAAGAAGGTCAGGAGAAGCGTACGGATGTGCGCACCGTCCACGTCGGCATCGGTCATGATGATGACCTTGTGGTAGCGCAGCTTCTCGTAGTCGATCTGGTCGCGGCCGATCCCCGTGCCGAGCGCGGTGATCAGCGTGCCGACCTGGTCGGACGAGAGCATCTTGTCGAAGCGCGCCCGCTCCACATTGAGGATCTTGCCTCGCAGCGGCAGCACGGCCTGGTTCTCGCGGTGACGGCCCTGCTTGGCGGAGCCGCCGGCCGAGTCACCCTCGACGATGAAGAGTTCGGACTTGGCCGGATCCTTCTCCTGGCAGTCCGCCAGCTTGCCGGGCAGCGAGGTGATATCCAGCGCCGACTTGCGCCGGGTCAGCTCGCGCGCCTTGCGCGCGGCCTCGCGGGCCGCGGCGGCCTCGATGATCTTGGAGACCACCATCTTGGCTTCGGTCGGATGCTCCTCGAACCATTCGGCCAGGGCCTCGCCGACCGCGCCTTCGACGGCAGGACGGACTTCCGAGGAGACCAGCTTGTCCTTGGTCTGGGACGAGAATTTCGGATCGGGAACCTTCACCGACAGAACGCAGGTGAGACCCTCGCGCGCATCATCGCCGGAAATCGCCACCTTGGCCTTGGAGGCCAGGCCGGACGAGCCCGCATAGGAATTGATGATGCGGGTCAGCGCGCCTCGGAAACCGGCCAGGTGGGTGCCGCCGTCACGCTGCGGGATGTTGTTGGTGAAGCAGAGGACATTCTCGTGATAGCTGTCATTCCACTCCAGCGCCGCCTCGACCGTCACGCCGTCGCGCTCGCCCTGGATCAGGACGGGCGGGGTGAAGATCGGGGTCTTGTTCCGGTCGAGGTGGGCGACGAATTCCGCCACGCCGCCCTCATAGACCATGGTGTCGCTGTACAGCTCCGCCTCGCGCTCGTCGCGCAGGGTGATCTTCACGCCGGAATTCAGGAAGGCGAGTTCTCGCAGGCGGTGCTGCAACGTCTCCCGGCTGAATTCGGTCATTGTGAAGGTCTCTTCGGAGGGCATGAAGCGCACTTCCGTGCCCGTCTGGTCGCCCGCATCGCCCACGATCTTGAGGTCTTCCTCGGCATCGCCGCGGCGGAAGCGCATATGATGCTTCTTGCCGCCGCGCCAGATCGTCAGGTCCATCCAGTCCGACAGCGCGTTCACCACCGATACGCCGACGCCGTGCAGGCCGCCAGACACCTTGTAGGAATTCTGGTCGAACTTACCGCCGGCATGAAGCTGGGTCATGATGACCTGGGCGGCGGAGACGCCCTCTTCCTTGTGGATGTCGGTCGGAATACCGCGCCCGTCATCGCGCACGCTGGCCGAGCCGTCCGCGTGCAGCGACACGACGACCTCGGAGCAATGCCCGGCGAGCGCCTCGTCGATCGCGTTGTCGACGACCTCGTAGACCATGTGATGGAGGCCCGAACCGTCATCGGTATCGCCGATATACATGCCCGGACGCTTGCGCACGGCATCGAGGCCCTTGAGGACCTTGATCGACTCCGCGCCGTATTCCTGATTCGCTTGTTCAGTCATATGATTCTTGTACAGCTTCCGACCCGGGATGGCCACTCGCGCGCACACGCGCGCATACGTGCGCGCATGCGTACGCGCGTGAGTCTCAGCGCGCCACCAGAAGCAGGATTGCGATCCCGCTCATCACCAGTCCCGTCACGATGTCGGTTCCGCGCCGCACGGCAGGAGCCTGCAGCCAGTCGCGGGCCCGGTGCGCGGCGGCGATATAGGCGCCCGCGGTCGGAACCGCCATGGCGATCATGATCAGGATCATCGCCGCATAGCTCACCGGCGTGATCGCCTCGAGCGGAATGAAGGCCGGCACCAGGGTGAGGTAGAAGATGATCGGCTTGGGATTGGACAGCGGCATGGCGATGCCGGCCAGATAGGTCGCGGCCCAGCCGCGCTTCGAGCCGCTCGGAAAAACCGGCCGCGGCCGCGCCCCGGTCCAGGCGCTCCAGAAAGCCTTGAAAGCCATCCAGCCGAGATAGGCCGCCCCGACGAGCTTGGCGGCAAGCCAGAAACCGCCGAGCTGCGTCGCCACGGCGCTGAGGCCGGTGACAGCCAGAGTGAACCAGAACATGTCGCCGGTCAGGATACCGACGCCATAGGTCGCTGCATGCCACGGACCGGCATCGAGAGTCCGCGCGATCATGGCCGCGATTCCGGGCCCTGGCGTGATGAAAAGCACCAGCAGGGCGCCGGCAAAAAGAACAAGATTTTCGAGCGTCATTCGGCAGCCGGTTCGCTGGGCGTTGTAAGATAGCCGTACATGGTATCGACCAGCGCCGCGAGGAAGGTTTCATCGTCCATGTTCAGTGCCGCGCCCACCCCGTCATCGCCATAGAGGCCCTTTTCGACCGGGAGGGTGTTGAGCAGGTAAATGAATATCTGCGCGGCAATGTCCTTATCGGAGACCCGTATTTCGTCCGGAAAGCTCTCGATCATACGTCTCGCCCCTTCGATCGACTGGTCCAGCAGGTCCGACCAGTCTTCCCCGACCAGGTCCGGCCGCAGCCGGGCATAGAGGTGCGCAGCGCGGATGAGATGGCCGTCGGTTTGAATAAAGGCCCATGCATTGCCGACAATCTGGCGCAGACCGGCCTTGAGACCTGCGCCAGGCTCCAGCACCGCCTGCCCTTCCGGAGAGGCCATGCGCGCGTCCAGGCGCGTCCGGTAAAGCTCGAAAATGACCGGAATGAAGGCATCCTTGTTCTCGAAGCGCCGATAGACCGTACCCACTGCGAGACCCGCTTCCGACGCCAGATCTGAAATCGAGATGGAGTCGAAGTCCCGTTCCTGGAGCAAACGCTCAAGCGCTGTGACGAGTTTATCGCGCGTTTGCCGCGATCGTGCCTGGCTCGCCGGCTTGGCCCCTTGACTCATATCCGCCCCCAACGTAAATGCGAATGCGAATTCACATTCGCAAATTCTATCTGCTGTCATCAAACACCGGGCGAGTCCGGGGTCAAGGCCGCAGAAGAAATCCGAACTGGAGAACGCCATGCGTGACTTACTGACGACAAACCCGGCCCTGATTGCCGGCCTCGCAGGTATTGCCGTCATGTTCCTGCTCGGCTGGTTCAGCGATCGGCGCGACAAGCGGCGCCTGCTGGAGAGCGGCCGGCCCGATCCGCGCCTGCCGATCTATAACCGGACTATCGGCGCGCTCTGGCTCCTGGCCTTGATCTGTTTCGCCAGCTGGATGGCGGCGGGATTCACCCTGTCGGAGCTGGGATTCCGGCAAACGGCGCCTGGCTGGCGAACGATAGCAAGCTGGGGAGCCGTGTCCGCGGGCGCAGCCTATATGCTCTGGTCGGTCTTTAAGGTGGCGACTTCGCGCCGGGCCCGCGTCGATGTACGGCGGCAATTTGCAAGGGCGGGCGATCTCGAGCTGATCCGGCCGTCCACGCCCGCAGAGCATGCGCGCTTCCGGTGGGTCTCTCTGACGGCCGGGATAACCGAGGAAATCATTTTTCGCGGCTTTCTCATCGGCGTGCTCGCCCTGGCCATGCCGGTCTGGCTGGCCGCTGTCCTCGCTACCGCCGCCTTCGTGCTAGTCCACATTTATCAGGGCCCGGCCGGCATGCTTCGCATCCTGCCCGTCTCGGCCCTGCTCGCCGTGATATTCGTGATCGGCGGATCACTCTGGCCGGTGATGATCCTGCATGCGCTCGTTGATGCGATCAGCGGCGGTATCGTGGCGATCACGGACCGCTTCGAGGCCGAGGACGCCGCGGCGCAGGAGGGCGCAGCACCAGCCTAGCAGTCAAAGCCAACTAGCCCGGCTCGACCGATCCATCGCTGACGCGCAGATACTGGGCCTCGTCCCCGAAGGGCTCGAACAGCACCCGCTCGACGCCGGTGAGCCAGGCTTGCGATCCAGTGGCGAGGATTTCCATGGCAAGCCCTTCGCGCCGCCTCGCATCGAGATGGGCACAGGCCTCGTCGAACAGGAGCAGCGGAGCGACGCCGCCCTGCTTGCCGAGGGCCCGGGCCTGGGCGAGGGCGAGCGTGAGAATGAGAGCCTTCTGCTCGCCCGTGGAGCAATCGCCGGCCGCCTGGTCCTTCTCGCGATGGCGCGCGACCAGCTCGGTTCGGTGCGGCCCCCGCGTTAGGGTCCGTCCGGCCGCGCCGTCGCGTCCGCGCCCGTCGCGCAGGGCGGCGGCAAACCGGTCTTCGGCTTCCCCGGCGCTCGCCCCCTCGGCGAGATCGGCCTCCACGGCGCCGTCGAGCGCCAAATCAGCCTGCGGAAACGCACCTTCGGGCCGTGCATCGATCTCACCCTGAAGCCGGATCAGCGCATCGAGGCGGGCTGCCGCCATGGCCACGCCATGCCCCGCCATCTCCGTCTCGAGCGCATCCAGCCAGGCCGGATCCGGGCGGCCATCATCGAGCAGGCGCTGCCGGCGCGTGCGGGTCTTTTCGTAGGCTGTGGCAGCCTCGGCATGGGCCGGGTCGGCGGCATAGACGAGGCGGTCGAAAAACCGGAGACGGTCGGCACGCGGCCCGGCAAACAGACGGTCCTGGGCCGGGGTGAGCCAGATCATGGGCAGGAGGCGCGCCAGCTCGGCCTGCGGGGCCGGTTCGCCATCGATCCGCGTCTCTCGTCGCCCGCCCTCGCGCGCGCCTACGCCGAGCCGCACCGGGCCATCTCGCGTGTCCACTTCGGCAAACACGGCCCAGCCGGGCGCGACGCCATCGGCGCCCTTGCGCGCCACTCCGTCCGCGCCCGCAGAGCGCAGCCCGCGGCCGGGCGCCAGGAAGGACAACGCCTCGAGCAGATTGGTCTTGCCGGCCCCGTTTTCGCCGAACAGGGCGACCGAGCGCGCGGCAATCTCGAGGTCGAGCGCCGCGTAACAGCGAAAATCGGTAAGGCGCAAACGACGAACCGCCGCCGGCGGGACCGGCGGCGGCGTCGAACCTTGATTTGCCGGAACGCCGTCCGTCACACCCGGAGCGGCATCAGCACGTAGAGCGCGTCCGGATCGCCGCTATCGGTCACCAGCGCCGGGGAGGCGGCGTCGGCGAAGTGGAACTTGGCCTCGTCACCCTCGATCTGGGAGGCGACGTCGAGCATGTAGCGCGCGTTGAAACCGATGGCGAAGCCTTCATCCTCGTAGGAGACGGCGAGTTCTTCCTCGGCCTGGCCGCTTTCCGGATTGTTGACCGCAAGGGTCAGCGTATCCGGCCCGACGGTCAGCTTGACCGAACGCGACTTCTCCACGGAGATCGTGGCAACGCGATCGACCGCTTCGGCGAAACGCTTGTTCTCGACCGACATCATGCGCGAATTGCCGCGCGGGATAACGCGCTCATAGTCCGGGAAGGCACCGTCGATGAGCTTGGAGGTCAGAACGGCGCGTCCGAGACGGAAGCGGATTTTGCCTTCGGATACGGAGACCTCGACATCCTCGTCAGCGTCTTCGAGAAGGCGGCGGACTTCCTGCACCGTCTTGCGCGGCACGATCACGCCCGGCATGCCGTCGGCGCCGTCCGGGAGATCGGTCTCGGCCAGCGCGAGACGAACGCCGTCCGTGGCGACGGCGCGCAGCGTCTTGCGGCCATTTTCGTCGGCGGCATGCAGATGGATGCCGTTGAGATAATAGCGCGTCTCTTCCGTCGAAATGGCGAAGCGCGTCTTGTCGATCAGGCGCATCAGCTCGGAAGCGGCCAGCGTGAAGCGGTGCTCGAGATCCTCGGTCGGCATGACCGGGAAATCGCCCGGCGGCAGGGAGGGAAGCGAGAAGTTGGAGCGCCCGGCCTTCAGCGTCAGGCGCGGATCCTCACCCGCCATTTCCAGCGTCACATCGGCGCCGTCCGGCAGTTTCCGAGTGATGTCGTAAAGCGTGTGGGCCGGAGCCGTAACAAGCCCTTCGCCGTCGCAGCTGGCCTCGGCGGTTTCAAGGATTTCGATATCGAGATCCGTGGCGGAGAAGCTGGCTCCGTCAGGTCCGGCCGAGATCAGCACATTGGACAGGATCGGGATCGTATTGCGCTTTTCGACAACGGCCTGAACGTGGCCGAGTGCTTTCAGGAGCGTGCCGCGCTCGATCGTCAGCTTCATGTCTCGCGTTCCGCTTTCAATGGTCTTCGATTGCAAGTCATCATGATTGGCGCGCCGGAGCAAATCGGCGCTGCCGAACAGGTGGGTCAAAGAGGATACATGAAAACGCGCATTCGCAAGAGATTTCTCCAGCGAATGCGCGTCTAAATCGCAATCTCGTGCAGGCCGCGCTAGCCCTGGAGCTCGCGGGTGATGCGATCGATATCGTCGCCGATCGTGTCACCGGCATCGAGCATGGCCGTCACCTTGTTGACCGCATGAATGACAGTCGAGTGGTCGCGACCGCCGAAACGGCGTCCGATATCCGGCAGGGAGCGCGTCGTCAGCGTCTTCGCGAGATACATCGCAACATGGCGCGGACGCACGACATTCTGGGTCCGGCGCTTGGAGCAGATATCCGCCGGCGTCACGCCGAAATGCGTGGCCACGGCCTTCTGGATGTCATCGACGGTCAGCCGGCGCTCAGAGCTGAGCGAAAGCTCGCGCAGTGCAGTGGATACGGCTTCCATGGTCACCGGCAGACCGAGCAGGGCGGTGCGGCAGATCACATTGTTGAGCACGCCTTCCAGCTCGCGCGGGCTGGACGTGATGCGGGCTGCCAGGAAATCGCGCACGGCCTCGGGAACGTCGAGTACCGGATAGTGGCACTTCGCCTGCGCGATCTTGCAGTCGAGAATCTGGCGGCGCAGGTCGAGATCGGGTTTGCCCAGCGGGCAGGGCAGACCGCCGACCAGCAGCGAGCGCAGGCGCTCATCCGCTACCGGCAGCTCCGAAGGGGGACGGTGCGAGGCCAGGACGACCTGCTTGTTCTCAGCGATCAGCGCTGCGATCGTGTGCAGGAATTCATCCTCGGTCTTCGGTTTGCCCGCAATGAAATGGACATCGTCGATCAGCAGCATGTCGACGCCGCGAACGGTTTCCTTGAAGGCGATCGTGTCGCGCGCCTTCATGGCCGTGACGAAGCCGGACAGGAATTCCTCCGCGGTCAGATAGAGCGCCTTGCGCGGACGCGCCTTGTTCTCGATGGCGCTGGCGACGGCGTGCAGGAGGTGCGTCTTGCCGACCCCGTAATCGCCGTAAAAGAAGACCGGATTGAAGGGCGGTGACGCGGCGCTGACGACCGTGCGCGCAGCCGCAGCGGCGACTTCATTGGCCGGGCCGACCCGGAAACTGTCGAAAGTGAAACGCGTTTCGCCGAGCGCTTCGCTTTTCTCGCCGGACGCTTCGTCCCGCTCACCGGCCTTCGCGCGAGCCGGCGCGGCGGAGGCGGAGGTTTCGCGGCTTGCGACCGCGGGTTGCGGCTCGGCCTGGCCTTCCGCGACCAGGTGAACCTGTCGCAGGGTCGGGTCGAGTTCGGCCCAGATGGCCCGAATTCTTGCGCCCCAATGATCTTCGACCCAGTCCCGGTTGAAGCTGCTCGGTGCGATGATGATGATCGCGCCGGTGTCCGAAACACGGACCCTCAGCCGGGCTATTTCCTGGGAGTAAATCGCCGTTCCGCACTCATCCCTCAGGTGAGCGCGCACCTGCCGCCAGATTGCCGAAATACCACCCTTGTCCTGGACGTCGAAGCTTGTTGTTTTCGCTTCTTTCACAGCCAGTTTGTTCAACGACATTGCTCGCCACACTTCTCTTTGCCCCGCGACTTTGCACGGGTTAGGTGTTTGTTTTAATTGGCGCAATTCCCCCTCGGCAGCGAACAAACATGGTTCGCCGGCCTCGGAATGTTTCCGCTTGGGATTGACCGCCCTCAGTGCTCAAGAAGGTGCCGCCTCAGCCCGGAGTGGTCAACATGATTCAGCGCTCAAAAAAAGAGATTCTTCGCTTGACACGGGAAATCCGTGATCGGATCGAAGTTTGCTGTTTGTGACGAAATTGCGGCAATGCCAGAGGTTCATTTTCGGAACCGGATTCGCCCCTGGATTGCGGGCGCTAGATCACGGGAATCGAAAATATCAACCCATCCGTACGCAGATGAACTCATCTTCTGCAGTCGCCGCCGATCGAAGGCAGAACGCTCCGGATTTCCGGACGGCCGGACAAAAAAATACGCCCGGAACGTGTGTTCCGGGCGTTTATGTTTTCAGCCTGGGAAAGGCTCGATCAGGCAGACATTGCCTTCACGCGGGCAGCGAGGCGCGACACCTTGCGGGACCCGGTATTCTTGTGAACGACGCCGCGGGTCACTGCGCGCATCAGTTCGGACTCGGCGGTCACCAGAGCGGTCTTGGCCGCGGCCTGATCACCGGACTCGATCGCCAGCTCGACCTTTTTGACAAACGTACGCATACGCGAGCGACGTGCCTTGTTGACGGCCGTGCGGCGCGCAATCTTGCGAACCATTTTCTTGGCCGATTGAGTGTTGGCCATAGGGCATAACCTCTTCGTGCGGCCGGAACACGCGGTTCCGGCTAAATCCGTGAGCGGCGGCGTATAGGCCTTTGCAGCCGGGCCGTCAACCGCTCTCCTGACTCCGCTAGATCAGCGGTGCTTGAAATGTGCAGCGCGCTTCTCGGCAAAGGCAGCCATGCCCTCGGTCTGATCCTCGAATGCGAACTGGGACTGGAAGACGCGACGCTCGAAGCGAACGCCCTCGGTGAGGCCGATCTCGAAGGACCGGTTTACCGCTTCCTTGGTCATCATGGCGACCGGCAGGGACTTCGCGGCAACGGCCTCGGCCGCCTCCATGGCGACGTCCATGAGATCGTCGGCCGGGACGACGCGCGAGACAAGGCCGACACGCTCGGCCTCCTCGGCATCCATCATGCGGCCCGTGAGGCACATGTCCATGGCCTTGGCCTTGCCAACCGCACGCGGCAGGCGTTGCGTGCCGCCGGCCCCCGGCATGACGCCGAGATTGATTTCCGGCTGCCCGAACTTGGCCGTCTCGGAGGCGAGGATGAAATCGCACATCATGGCGATCTCGCAGCCACCGCCGAGGGCATAGCCGGACACGGCCGCGATGATCGGCTTGCGGAAACGGGCGACCGCCTCCCAGCTCTCCGCGAACGGGTCCTTCATGTAGAGGCCGACGAAATCGCGCGATTGCAATTCCTTGATGTCGGCACCCGCAGCGAAGGCCTTCTTCGAGCCCGTCAGGAGCACGCAGCCGATCTCCGCGTCCGCCTCGAAAGCCGCCAGGGCTTGGGCGAGTTCCTGAGTGAGCTCGTCGCACAGTGCATTCAGCGCTTCGGGGCGGTTCAGCGTGACGACGCCGACGCGTCCTTCGGTCTTAACCTGTATCGTCTTGTAGGCCATTGAGGCACTCCATCTGACGGCGCGGGCTCCCCCGCGCTGGAAAAACCGCGCCGCTATAACCTAGACGGGCGCGAGCGTCGATACCGGGCAAGCCGAAAGACTCACCCGGTATGCTTCGCGGCTATTGGCGGGAGACCGTAATACCCCGGTCGCGCAGCAGTTCGACGACCCCCTGGTCACCGGGCAGATGAGCCGCGCCGACGGCCACGAGCACGACCCCCTCGCCTTCAAGGATCGCCTGGATCTGCGGAACCCAGCTCCGGTTGCGGCGAACGATCAGGGCCTCGTACACTTCCGGCGCCGCATCACGCATTTCCTCATTGATGAGCGTATCCAGCGCGGCGATATCGCCTGTCGCCCAGGCCCGGACCAGATTGTCCATCATTTCAGGCGCCCGCTCGAGCTCGTGCAGGCCCTCTTCGAATCCCTTCACCTGGATGTCTTCCGGCAGGTCCGCAAAAAAACGGATCTGCTGCTCGGCCGTTTCGAAATAGCCGTATTCGATATCGCGACCGGCGAGGGAAGAGAGCAGGGCGTTCTCGACGCCGGCATTCGGGTCGAAGCCGAGACGCTGGATCTGGGTCACCGAGAGCATGACCTGTGCGAGCCAGGGCCGCAGCGGTTCGAGCTGGGCAGGCGCGACACCCAGTGATGGCGCCACTTCCGCCAGCAGGGCATTGGTGTCCGCATCAAGCTGGGAGCTGAGCGTCACGCCGGGCGGATTGAGACCGTATCGCGGCACCAGCGCCTGAACGGCTGCCTGACCTTCGGGGCTGTGGACGTCCGCTTCGAGATAGACCGTCTCCGCCCCGGAGAGGATGCGCTCGAGATCTTCGCTGCGCCAGTCGAGATTGGCCGGGAGGATATGGAAGGTCCCGAAGAGGTAGATGTCCGAATCCGCATCGCTGATGTGCCAGATGGCCGGATCCGCTTCTATCTGGGCATAGGCGGCGTCCTGGGCCTGCGCCGCACCCGCAGGCAAGGCGGAGAAGACGAGACTGGCGCCGAGCGCCGCAGCACCCATGGCGCGGCTGAGCTGGGATCGAAGACGGGACGGGAACGGCATGAAGACAAAACTCCTTGGTGGGGATTACCGGATAGACCCGCTTTTAGGCGAAGTGACGGCAATCGTCGCCGGGAAAGTGCGGGCGCGCGTCCCGCAGCGTCAGGTTAATAGCACTCAGCGCTGGCAGGCCGGGCAGAAGAAGGTCGAGCGTCCCGATTGCACTATGCGCTCGATCCGGTTGCCGCAACCGGCCTCCGGACAGACCTCTCCCTCGCGCCCATAGGCCCGGAAGCGGTGCTGGAAATAGCCCAGAGCTCCGTCCGCAGAGGCGAAGTCGCGCAAGGTGGAGCCGCCGGCCTCGATCGCCTCGTCGATCACGGCGCGAACCGCGACGGCGAGCCGCTCGGCGCGGACGCCCGGAATGGAGGATGCCTGTCGGCGCGGGCTGATCCGGGAGCGGTGCAGCGCCTCGCAGACATAGATATTTCCCAGACCGGCCACGATGTGCTGGTCGAGCAGGGCCGCCTTGATCGGCGTTCGGCGCCCCGCCAGCGCCTCCGAGAGATAGGCGCCGGAGAATGCATTGGCATTGGGCTCGGGCCCCAGCGTCCCGACATGCGGATTGCTCGCCTCGGTCGCCGTCGCGTAGAGATCCATATAGCCGAAACGCCGGGCGTCGTTATAGCGCACCGTCACGCCGCCCTCGATACCGAACACGACGTGGTCGTGCCTGGGATTGGCGGGCGCGGCATGGACGAAATCGCCCGGCTGACGCGCCAGGTCCTTGGCCTCGATGGAATAGCGGCCGGTCATGCCGAGATGCATGAGCAGCGTCTCCCCGCCCGATAGCCGCACCAACAGATATTTCGCGCGCCGGTCGATCCGCTCGACCATCCGGCCGGCGAGGCGTTCGACGAAGCGCTCGGGGAAGGGAAAGCGCAGATCGGGCCGGCCGAGCGTCACGTGCTCGATCCGGCGCCCTTCCATGGCGGGGGCCAGGCCGCGGCGGACCGTTTCGACTTCGGGCAGTTCGGGCATGCTTGCTCGGGCCTTCTTCCAATCGCGCTCTGACGGAAGCTTGCCCGCACCGCGGACAGTCCGTCCACTCGGAATTTACAGCCGAAGCGGACGGAGCGGCTGCGACAATGCGAACCGCCCATCCCGCTTTGCGGCGGCGCAGGGCTGGCCTATTGTCCGCCGCATGACCCAGACCACGTCCTCCGACACCGTTTCCTTCGGCTTTGCCGATGTCGACCGCAATGAGAAGGCCAGGCTCGTGCGTGGCGTCTTCGACCGGTCGGCGCGCCGCTACGACCTGATGAACGATCTTATGTCGCTGGGCATTCACCGCGTCTGGAAGGACATGGTCATGACCCGGTCCAATCCGCAGCCGGGCGAGACGCTGATCGATGTCGCCGGCGGCACCGGAGATCTGGCTCGCAGCTTCCTCGACAAGGCCGATGCGGCCGGAGAGCGTCGCAGCGATACGCGCAAGGCCAATGCGATCGTGCTCGACATCAACGAGCAAATGCTCCGCTCGGGCGTCGAGCGCGGTACGGCCCCACGCCATGAAGGGCGGCTCGACTGGGTCGTCGGCAATGCGGAATGCCTGCCGTTGAAGAGCCGCAGCGCGCATTGCGTGACGATCTCCACCGGCATTCGCAATGTCACCGACCGCGCCGCAGCCTTGCGCGAAATGCGCCGCGTGCTCAAGCCGGGCGGCCGGTTTCTCTGCCTGGAATTCACGCGACCGACCAGCCGCGCCTGGGAAAAGCTGTACGACGCCTGGTCCTTCAACGTGATGCCCGAACTCGGGGCCCTCGTCGCGAAGGACCGCGACAGCTATCAGTATCTCGTGGAATCCATTCGTCGCTTCCCGGATCAGGAGAGTTTTGCCGCGGAATTGCGGGAAGCCGGTTTCCGCCAGGTCGCCTACACCAATTTCTCCGGCGGCATCGCAGCCCTGCATACAGGCTGGGCGTGAGGGTCCGTAACCGGCGTGCCCGGCCGCGACTTCACGCCGCCCTCGCCAAGCCCGGCATCATTCACTAAACCGGCGCGTGATGATCGCGAGCACACTCTCCTTCTTCCGCCTGATGCGCGCCCTGCTCACGCTGGCCCGTCACGACGCCATCCTTCCGGCCGAGTACCAGTCCGTCTATCCGGCCTCGGCTCGGCTTCTGGGGCGCGTGATGCGCCTGATGGCCCGGCGCGACCAGGCGTCCAATCCGGGAGAGCGTCTCGCAAGGGCTCTGGAGAAGCTCGGGCCGTCCTATGTCAAGTTCGGTCAGATCCTCGCCACGCGCGGCGATGTCATCGGCGAGCGCTTCGCCCGCGGACTTTCGCGCCTGCAGGACAAGATGCCGGCCTTCGGCGATGAGGAAGCGCGCGAAATCCTGGTCGAGGAGTTCGGCCAGCCCCTGGACCAGCTCTTCACCGAGCTCGGACCGCCGATTGCCGCCGCCTCGATCGCACAGGTCCACAAGGCCGTGACGGCCGAAGGCGAGACGGTCGCGGTGAAAATCCTGCGCCCGGATATCGAGATGCGCATTGCGCGCGATATCCGGACTCTCTCGCTCGGTGCCGCGCTCGCGGAACGCTTCGCGCCGGCCAGCCGCCGGCTCGAACCGCGCAAATTCGTGGAGACCGTCTCCCGTTCGCTGTCCCTGGAAACCGACCTTCGTCTTGAAGCGGCCGCGGCGAGCGAGCTGGGCGAGGCGAGCGCCGTGGCGGAAGGCTACCGCATCCCGCAGGTCGACTGGGAGCGTTCCTCGCGCCGCGTCCTGACCACACAGTGGATCGACGCCATACCGCTGTCCGATACCGACCGCATCGCGGCGAGCGGTATCGACCGGGCCGCACTGGCCACGCGCATGACCCGGGCCTTCCTGTCGACGGCGCTCGATCGCGGCGTCTTCCACGCCGACATGCATGCGGGCAATCTCTTCGCGGGCGAGGACGGCACGCTCTGGGCCGTCGATTTCGGCATTATGGGCCGGATCGGACGCGACGAGCGCCGCTTCCTCGCGCTCATCCTGCATGGCTTCCTGACGCGAGACTACAAGGCCGCCGCACGTGCCCACTTCGCCGCCGGCTATGTCCCCGCGAAGCATTCGGTCGACGATTTCGCCAGTGCGCTCCGCGCCGTGGGCGAGCCGATTTTCGGCAAACGCGCCGACGAAGTGCCGATGTCGCGCGTCCTGCTGCAGCTCTTCGAGATCACCGACCTCTTCGACATGCGCCTGCGGCCCGAACTCGTCATGCTGCAGAAAACCATGGTCCAGTGCGAGGGCGTCGCCCGCATGCTCGACCCCAGGCACGACATGTGGGGTGCCGCCGCGCCGGTGGTGGAACGCTGGATGAAGCGGGAACTCGGCCCGGAAGGCCGTATCCGCGATCTCGGCGAAGACCTGGTCCGGCTGCACGACGCCGCACGCCGCCTGCCCCAGGCGATCGACGACTGGGCCGATGTCGGCGCCATGCTCAAGGCGGGCGAGCTGAAACTGACCGGCGGTTCGCCCCTGCGCCCCTGGGCGGTACGCATCGCCTGGCTCGGAGGAGCTGCATTATTTGGTGCTGCAATCGTTGCGTGGATCGGTCAAATTTGACGAAAGCCCTACACTCTCGGGCAAGAAAGCTGTGATTTCCTGCCCTTATGGCAAGGCTTCCACTCCAGACCGAAGAACAGCGCGCGCTGCAACGCGAATTCTTCCAGATCGACGACACAGTTGCGGACCGGATGCACCGGCTCAAGCCGCGTCTGATGGAGTATGCGCGAACGGCGCTGGAAAGCGTATTCGACCACCTCGTGGGCAATCCGGAGGTGGCGCATTATTTCGAGATTTCCGAGAACGTGACCTATCTGCGCGCCGGTATGCTGGCCCATTGCGAAGCCCTGTTCGCCGCACGCTATGACGACAGCTATTACGAGGCCACGGACCATATGGGCCAGCGGCACTCGAAGCTGGAATACCCGTCTCACGTCTACACCGCCGCCTATACCAACATGCTCTCCCGCATCATCGAGCTGGCCATGGCGGACAAACGCAAATTCGCGGTCGACGACCTCGTCGCGCTGACCCGGATCACGATGTACGACATGGAACTCACGGTCGGATCCTTCTTCAGCCATCGCATGGAAAAGCGGGACGCCCTGGATACGGATGCCGAGAAGGTCCGCCATCTCATCACCCAGTCGTGAGCCCGGCCCGCCCGCAAGACCTCTTGGGGTTTGCCGGCAAAAGGTTTAGGTAAATCCGGTCATTGCCCGGAGCGGACCTGTGTCGCAATCGCGAATTCTCCTGATCATCGGCGGCGGGATCGCCGCCTATAAATCGCTCGAACTGATCCGCGAGCTGAGCCGGCGCGACATCGCCTCGCGCTGCATCCTGACGCGCGCCGGGGCCGAATTCGTCACGCCGCTGAGCCTCTCCGCCCTGTCCGGCGACAAGGTCTATTCGGACCTCTTCGACCTCACCGACGAGGCGGAAATGGGCCATATCGAGCTCTCGCGCTCGGCCGATCTGGTCGTCGCGGCGCCCGCCACGGCGGACCTCATGGCCAAGGCCGCGAACGGCATGGCCAACGATCTCGCCTCCACCGCTCTACTGGCAACGGACAAGCCCGTGCTCATGGCGCCGGCCATGAATGTGCGCATGTGGGATCACCCGGCGACCCGGCGCAATCTCAAGACGTTGATGGATGACGGCATTCACTTCGTCGGACCGGAGGAGGGCGAGATGGCCTGCGGCGAATTCGGACCGGGCCGTATGGCGGAGCCCGTCGCCATCGCCGATGCCATTCAGGACGCCCTCAATGCCTGACACGCTCAAGGGCCGTCACGTCCTGATCACCGCCGGGCCAACGCGCGAGCCGATCGATCCGGTCCGCTTCATCTCCAATCATTCCTCGGGACAACAGGGCTACGCCATCGCACAGGCCTGCGCGCATCTGGGTGCCCGCGTGACCCTGGTCGCCGGACCGACCGCTCTTCCCGATCCGATGGGGCTGGACACGGTTCACGTCGAAACCGCGCGCGACATGCTGGCCGCGGTCGAGACCGCGCTGCCCGCCGACGTCTTCATTGCCGTGGCCGCCGTCGCCGACTGGCGCCCGGCCGATCCCGCCGACCAGAAGCTCAAACTCGACAAGGCCGAGTTCACGGCGCTGAAACTGGTCGAGAATCCGGACATCCTGAAAACGATTTCTGGCCTGGAGAACGACCGCCCCGGCCTCGTTATCGGCTTCGCCGCGGAAACCCACGACGTGGAAGCCCTCGCCATCGCCAAGCGGCAGCGCAAGGGTTGCGACTGGATCGTTGCAAACGACGTCTCCGGAGACGTCATGGGCGGCGCCGAGAACGCGGTCATCCTCGTTACCGGCGACGGCGCCGAGCACTGGGACCGGGCACCGAAACACGCCGTCGCAGCGCAACTGGCCGAACGAATTGCCCGAGCACTCTAGCCGGGCACTCCAGGCGGAACAGACGACTGGCCAAATCACCCGGCGCCCGCTTCTATGTCGGCTGATTGTCAGACTATCTATCCAGGACCCGCGCCCATGACCGTTCCCGTCAAGATCAAACCTCTGCCGCACTATGAAGGCCTCGCCCTGCCCGCCTACGAGACGGCGCAATCGGCCGGCATGGATCTGCGCGCCGCGGTGCCCGAGCACGAGCCGGTCACGATCGAGCCGGGCGGCTGGCAGCTCATCCCGGTCGGCATCGCCATCGCCCTGCCGGCCGGATACGAGGCGCAGGTGCGTCCGCGCTCGGGCCTGGCTGCCAAGTTCGGCATTTCCTGCGTCAACACGCCGGGTACGATCGATGCCGATTATCGCGGCGAGATCCGGGTTAACCTCATTAATCACGGCAAGACCGATTTCGTGGTCAATCGCGGCGAGCGCATCGCCCAGATGATCATCGCTCCGGTCACGCAGGCGGTCTGGGAAGTCGCCGAAGAGCTGGACGATACCCAACGCGGTGCGGGCGGTTTCGGCTCGACCGGGGTGTAAGCGTAACGCGTACGGAAACCGGAACGGAGACAGGATATGACGGACTCAATCGGACGCGGTCGCGTCTATGACTCGATCGCCGACACGATCGGGAACACGCCCCTCGTCGAGATGCGGCATCTCGCGGAAAAGCACGGGGCGAAGGGCCGTATTCTGGCCAAGCTGGAATTCTTCAACCCGCTCGCCTCCGTGAAAGACCGGATCGGCGTGGCCATGATCGACGCGCTGGAAGCCGCCGGAAAGCTGGGCGAAGGCGCCGTCATGGTGGAGCCGACCTCGGGCAATACCGGGATCGGTCTGGCCTTCGTGGCAGCAGCGCGCGGCCACCGTCTCATCCTGACCATGCCCGACACCATGTCGATCGAGCGCCGCAAGCTTCTGAAATATCTCGGCGCCGAGCTCGTCTTGACCGAGGGCGCGAAAGGCATGAAGGGCTGTATCGCCAAGGCGCAGGAAATCATCGACGCGACGCCGGGCGCCATCATGCCGAGCCAGTTCACCAATCCGGCCAATCCGGACATCCACCGCAAGACGACCGCGCTGGAAATCTGGAACGACACCAATGGCGAAGCCGATGTGCTGATCGCCGGCGTCGGTACGGGCGGAACGATTACCGGCTGTGCGCAGGTGCTCAAGGACAAGAAGCCGGGCTTCCATGTCATCGCGGTCGAGCCGGAAGACAGTCCGATCCTTTCGGGCGGCGATCCCGGCCCGCACAAGATCCAGGGCATCGGCGCCGGCTTCGTGCCGGACATCCTGGAGACCGACCTGATCGACGAGGTGATCACGGTGTCCAACGCGGCCGCCTTCGCGACCGCCCGTGAAGCCGCGAGCACGGATGGCGTGCCCGGCGGCATCTCCTCCGGCGCCGCCCTGAAAGCCGCCCTTGAGGTCGCGAAGCGGGACGAGATGGCCGGCAAGACGATCGTGGTCGTCCTGGCCAGCTGCGCAGAACGCTATCTCTCGACGGCGCTGTTCGAGGACGAGTAGCGGATGCTGGCGACTGCTCTTATCGCCCTCCAAGCCGCGCAAATGGGCAATTTCCCCGTCAGCGCGACGATCCGCAATGAGGCGGAGGTTCCGATCTGCGTCAATGCGAGGGTAATGGGCGGTCCCTTTCATGAGGGCTTGTGGATGCGCACGGGTACAGGTCGGGAACTTCAGGACGGCTCCGTGCCCACGACGATCGTCACAGAACCACCAGTCGCAGCATCTTGGCTGGTGGTTGCACCAAACTCCGCCTTCAGCTTCGATGCGACAGTCTGGGTTCATGCGCGCTTAGAGGCGAATGAGACCGTCACGGCCGTTCGCCTCCCGTACTGGTCATTACCGTGTGATTTTGTACTGGAGCGCTTCGTCTACCTGGCCCCTGATGCCCCCGTTGAACAGGCCATCGCGATCGACCGCGAAGCCGATCGACTCGTCCAATATGGCTATTCGGAATGGTCGGAACTTACGTCCACTGAAGCCGCAGGGGATTAGTACAGCCCGTCGCCTAAGCGCTCACGCTCGCCGGCGCCGGGTCGCAGAAGGCTTTCACGTCGAAAATGCGCGGATCGGAGATGATGTCTCCGGGCGTGAGCGGGCGTGAAAGTTCCAGCCCTTCCAGCGAACGGGCGCGCGACAGGGCGACATAGGCCTGGCCGTGGGCGAAGAGGCGGCGGGCGAGGTCGAGATAGACCTTGTCCAGCGTCAGGCCTTGAGCCTTGTGAATGGTCATCGCCCAGGCGAGGCGCAGCGGATATTGGGTGAAGGCGCCCGCGGTCGTTTTGGTCAGCGCCTGTTTTTCCGGATCGAAGGCATAGGCATTGCGCTCCCACTTGGCCGGCTCGACCGCATGGGTCGTGTCGCCGATCCGGACCCGGACCGCTTTCGCATCGAAACCCTCGATCTCCCCCAGCGTGCCATTGACCCAGCGGCCCTGCGGATCGTTGCGCGTGAGCATGACGCGCGCGCCGATCTTCAGCGTCAGCGGTTCCTCGGCCGGGAAGAGGCGCTGGTCGAACTGACCCTCGACCTTGGCCTCGAAACTGCGGCCCGGCGTGCCGAGCCCTTCCAGGCGCGCCTGGTTGATGCGCCAGGCCGCTTCATTGGTCGAAGTCAGCACGACATGGCTCAGCGAGGCTTCCAGTCCGGAACGGCCGGTGACGCGCTCATTGAGGTCGGCGGCCTCGTCGGAGGTCAAATCACCATCGCGCACGGCATTGAGGATATTGATGAAATACTCGTCCGTCTGGCGGAAGACCTGCTCCAGCTCGACATAGGAGAAGCCCGCATCGCGGAAGCTTTGCGGATGGAAGAAGAAAGGCCCGCCATAGGTCGACTCGAGATACTCCGCCTCGGCCCCCTGAATGACCGGCGGCAATTGCGCGAGATCGCCGACCAGCACGATCTGCACGCCGCCGAAGGGCTCGTCGCGCTCGCGATTGAGGCGCAGGGACTTGTCGATCGCCCACATCATGTCGGCGCGGACCATGGAAATCTCGTCGATGACGAGGGTTTCCAGCGCCTGCACGACCCGGCGATGGCGAACCTTGCGGATATCGCGCGCCCCGACCATGCGCGGCGGGAAATGGAAGAAGGAATGGATGGTCTGACCGCCCGCCTGCATCGCCGCGACTCCTGTCGGCGCGATCACCGCGGCCCGGCTTCCCGCCCGGCGCATGAATTCGCGCATCAACGTCGTCTTGCCGGTCCCGGCGCGCCCCGTCAGGAAGACGTTCGGCCGCGAGGTGGTCAGCCAGTCGAGCAGGCGCTCCTGATGATCGGAGAGGGCCGGACGAAGGGCGGCAAGCTGGCTGGCGGGTGTCATCCCTCCTATGTGGCGCGCTTCGCCGATGGAGGAAAGCGGCGCGTCTGAGGAAAGGCCGGATACCGCCTTGCACTCGACGGGCAACTCCGCCAATTCTTGGACCCATGACCGATCCCATCGATATCGACCGTTTCGCCCGCCACATCGTTCTCAAGGAAATCGGAGGCCCCGGCCAGCAGGCCCTCGCCAAGGCCCATATCGCCATCGTCGGCGCGGGCGGCCTCGGCGCTCCCGCGGCGCTCTATCTGGCGGCGGCCGGTGTCGGAGCGATCACCCTGATCGACCCGGACGTGGTCAGCGTCGACAATCTGCAACGCCAGATCCTGTTCGCGACCCGCGATATCGGAAAGTCCAAGGCCAAGGCCGGCGCCAAGGCGCTCCGCGCGCTAAATCCCGCCGTTCGCCTCTATCCGGAAATCCGGGCCCTGGCCGCCGACAATGCCGAAGACCTCATCGCCGATGCAGACCTCGTGCTGGACGGTTGCGACAATTTCCAGACCCGTTTCGCAGTCAACCAGGCCTGTCTGAAGACCGGCAAACCGCTGGTATCGGGCGCCGTCGGACGCTGGGACGGACAGGTCTCGGTCTTCAATACCGGCGAGGACTCGCCCTGCTATCGCTGCTGGGTGCCGGAAATCCCGCCGGATGCGGAGACCTGCGCGCAGGTCGGCATTGTGGGCGCCCTGACCGGCGTCGTCGGCTCCATGATGGCGCTGGAGGCGATCAAGCATATATGCGGCGCCGGCAAGACGCTGGACGGCCGCGTCTTCCTGCTCGACAGCCTCGGCGCCGACGCCCGCACCGTCACCCTCCGCAAGGACCCGAAATGCCCGGCCTGCGGTGAGGCGCAAGCCGAAGGTGCGGACTAGTCGCGCCTTGCCGTCAGCTGCAGGCCCAGCCCGATGGCGATGCCTGGTAGGAGCCCGAAGAACAGGCCCAGCAGGAGGCTGCTCGTCGCGAGGCCGATGATCAGCCACAGGACGCCGCCGGCGGCAGCACCGGCGACGAAGCCAAGCGGTTGATTGAAACGCGGGGGTTTTTCGGGAGGAAGCGGGGTCGTCATAGGTTGGAACCTAGAACGCCCCGGCTTCCCGGAAACTGGTCGCCTGTTTAATTCTTCGTCAGAATTATCACAGACGTTTCAGTTGCTTCACCTATTCGTACGACTGGTCATTGCCGACCGCGTCATTATAGAGCGTCTGCACCATGCGATCCGTGGTGATGAAGCCCCAATTCCAGTCGTCGTGGAAATCGGCCAGCGGTTCGGCCGCGCGTACGGCGTCCAGATCGGCGCCGCCCTCGACGAGCGTTCGCACGCGGAAAGCTGCCTCGCGCAGCATGTCTATCGAGGCCTGAATGTCCGCCGGCGTCGAAATCGGGCCGTGACCCGGAATGATCCGCGTCTCCTCGCCCGCCAGTTCGAGACCGCGCTCCATACCGGCGATATAGCCGTCCACGCTGCCACCGGCCGACAGGTCGATGAAGGGGAAGAGGCCGGAGAACATGATATCGCCCATGTGCAGGACGTCCGCCTCGCGGAAATAGACCACCGCATCGCCGTCCGTATGGGCCGACGGGATATGCGTGACCTCGACGGTCTGGCCGTTCATGTGGAAGGTCAGGTCCTCGCCGAAGGTGAGGATGGGCAGCGAAGCCGGCCGGATCCAGTCGTCATCGGCATTCTCGAGACGCGTACGGATATTATGATGCGCAGCGACGGTCGTGCCTTGCTCTGCGAAATGGGCATTGCCGCCCGTATGATCGCCGTGCCAGTGCGTATTGACGATGAAGCGCGGCGCCGACGTGCCGGCGATCTCCACCACCACGCCCTCGATGGCCGCCGTTGTATTGGGCAGCTGGTCGTCGATCATGACCACGCCGTCATCGCCGTTCAGAAGGGCGAGATTGCCCGCGATGCCGGTCGAGACCATGTAGATCCCGTCGCCGAGATCGGTGGTTTCGGCATCGACCTCGCGCTGCTCGATTTCCTGCGCGAAAGCACCCGGCGCGCTTGCCACGCCACCGGCCGCCAGAAGTGCGGCCATGCTGGTAATCGCCAAACGAAAACTCATGATTTCCCCTCCTCGAGAACGGCCGCAGCGGGCCGGTTGGAGATCATATAGGCATTCAGCCGGCGTTTTCATCAGGCCCGGCGTCACTTTCACGCGATTTCGCCTGCCGGCGAAACGCCATGGCGAAAGCGACCGACATGCCGATGCCCATGAAAAGCCCGGTAAAAGGCTGTTGCAGGGACGCGCCGATGGCAACGCCGACACTCATGCCGATCGCAACGCCGGCGCCCCAGTTCGGACTCGATTTTTTCATTTTTCCACCTCTCATTCCGTAAGGATTTACCGCCTATTCACCCTGATTGGGCAGAGGGAAGGGGTGAAGGAGTGTCCCATGCGAAATGCCGCAATCCTCAGCCTTGCTCTCGCCGCCGCCTCGCTCGCAGCGGGCAGCGCCATCGCGCAGGACTCCGGAGCCGACACGCCATCCGGCCAGGAGGTTCCGCGTTTCGTCTCCCTCAAGGTGGATGTTGCCAATGGCCGGTCCGGACCGTCCAGTTCGCACCCTATCGCCTGGCGCTATGTCAGGGCCGGACTGCCCATGGAAGTGATCGCCGAGACGCCGGACTGGCGCCGCGTCCGCGATCCGCAGGGCGAGGTTACCTGGATGCACCGGAGCATCCTGTCCGGCCGCCGTTCCGTGTACACGCTCGAGGAAACGCCACTGCACGCGCGTGACAGCGAAGGCGCTGCGGTTGAGGCGGTCGCGGAACCCGGCGTGGTGCTCTCGCTCGAGCGCTGCCGCACGGGCTGGTGCCGTGTCCAGGCCCAGGGCTATCGCGGCTGGGTGCAAACCCATACATTGTGGGGCGTCTATCCGGACGAGCTGGACGCGGGTTCAGAGGGTTCGGACGACGGCAGCGCCGCCTTGAGCACCGCACTGGCCCATGATACCGCTCTGCCCTGATCCGCTCGGTCAGCCACAGAGGGCCGGGCTTCAATCCCCAGCCCGGTGACCGGTCCACAGCCGATCGCCTGCGGCGCAACTGATCGGCTACATGACAGACCGCCAAAGCTCCTTCAGCTACCAAGACCTCATCGATTCCAGCGAAGGCAAGATGTGGGGCCCGGAAAACGCCCAGCTCCCCGCGCCGCCCATGCTCATGATGGACCGTATCCTGCACATCGATGACGATGGCGGCGAATACGGCAAGGGCCATATCGAGGCCGAACTCGACATCAATCCCGACCTCTGGTTTTTCGAATGCCACTTCAAGGGCGATCCGGTCATGCCGGGCTGCCTGGGCCTCGACGCCATGTGGCAGCTTGTCGGCTTCTTCCTGTGCTGGAAGGGCAATCCCGGCAAGGGCCGTGCGCTCGGCGTCGGCGAGGTGAAGTTCACCGGCCAGATCACGCCGGACTGCAAGAAAGTCCGCTATATCATCGACCTGAAGCGCGTCATCCAGCGCCGCCTGATCATGGCGATCGGCGACGGACGCGTGGAAGTGGACGGAAAGACCATCTATACCGCCAAGGATTTGCGCGTGGGCCTGTTCAAGCCCGGCGAAATGGCCTGATCCAGGAGACTGTCATGCGTCGTGTTGTCATTACCGGACTCGGCGTGATTTCCCCCATCGGCAACAATGCCGAGGAAGTCACGAACTCGCTGCGCGAAGGCAAGAGCGGCATCGGCCGCATGGAAGACTTCGCCAAACACAATTTCAAATGCCAGGTCGGCGGCAAGCCGTCGGTCAATCCGGCCGATCATGTCGACAAGCGCGTCTACCGCTTCATGTCGGAAGGCGCAGGCTGGAACTATATGGCGATGGAACAGGCGATCGCCGACAGCGGCCTGCCCGAGGACGACATTTCGCATCCGCGCACCGGCATCATCATGGGTTCGGGCGGCCCGTCCGCCGGAACCATCGTCGATGCGGCCGACATCACGCGCGACAAGGGTCCGCGCCGGATCGGTCCGTTCGCCGTGCCCAAGGCAATGAGCTCGACCGCCTCGGCCACCCTGGCCACGCCGTTCAAGATTCTCGGCGTGAACTATTCGATCACCTCGGCCTGCACGACCTCCCTGCACTGCATCGGCGCCGCCGCCGAGCAGATCCAGTGGGGCAAGCAGGACGTGATGTTCGCGGGCGGCTGCGAGGAAATCCACTGGGCCCTGTCGAACCTGTTCGACGCCATGGGCGCCATGTCCACCAAGTACAACGACACCCCGGAACACGCCTCGCGCGCCTTCGACAAGGACCGCGACGGCTTCGTCGGCGGTGCCGGCGCCGGCGTGGTCGTGCTCGAGGAATACGAGCGCGCCAAGAAGCGCGGCGCGCCGATCATCGCCGAGATCACCGGCTATGGCGCCACCTCGGACGGCTACGACATGGTCGCGCCGTCCGGTGAAGGTGCGGTGCGCTCGATGAAGCTGGCCATGGAAACGGTTAAGACCCCGATCGACTATCTCAACCCGCACGCCACGGCGACGCCAGTGGGCGATATCAAGGAGATGGAAGCGGTCAAGGAAGTCTTCGGCGACAGCGCCCCGATGATCTCGGGCACGAAGTCGATGACGGGCCACTCGCTCGGCGCCGCCGGCGTGCACGAGGCCGTCTACACCCTGCTCATGATGAAGCACGGCTTCGTCGCCCCGTCGATCAACGTCTTCGAGATGGATCCCGACATTGCGGCGCTGAACCTGCCCATCGTCACCGAGACCCGCGAGGCCGAAATCAGGACCGCCATGTCGAACTCCTTCGGCTTCGGCGGTACGAACGGCACCGTGGTGTTCGAAAAAGTCTAAGATCGCATCTGATCCAGAGGGGATATCACGATGAGCGACAGTCAATTCCCGGCCGGCGAGCTGATGAAGGGCAAGCGCGGCCTTGTCATGGGCGTGGCCAACAAGAACTCCATCGCCTGGGGCATCGCCCAGCAGCTGGCCGCCCAGGGCGCCGAGCTGGCCTTCTCCTATCAGGACGAGGCGCTTGAGCGCCGGGTCCGGCCGCTGGTGGAAAGCCTGCCCTGCGACCCCTTCATGGTTCAGGCCGACGTCACCGACGACGCCTCCATGGATGCCTGTTTCAAGGCCATCGAGGAGAAGTGGGGCACGATCGACTTCCTGGTCCACGCCATCGCCTTTGCCGGCAAGGACGAGCTGGTCGGCTCCTTCACCGAGAACACGACCCGCGAAGGCTGGCGCCGCGCGATGGAAATCTCGGCCTTCTCCTTCGTCGATGCGGGCAAGCGCGCCTCGCACCTGATGCCCAATGGCGGTGCCATGGTCACGCTGACCTATCTCGGCTCCGAGCGCGTCGTCCCGTCCTATAACGTGATGGGCGTCGCCAAGGCCGCGCTGGAAGCCTCCACGCGCTACATGGCCCGCGATCTCGGCCCGGAAGGCATCCGCGTCAACGCGCTCTCGGCAGGCCCGATGCGCACCCTCGCCATGGCCGGCATTTCCGGCGGCAAGGCCCTCATGAAGACCGGCCGCGAATGGTCGATGATGAAGGAAGACACCCGCATGGAAGGCGTGGCCGGCGCCGCGCTCTACCTCTTGAGCGATCTCGGCCATTCCTGCACGGGCGAAACCCTCCATGTCGATGCCGGCTTCCACGCGGTAGCGGTTCCGTCGATGGATGACGAATAATCGCATCTGGATAAGTTCCAAGAAAAGGGGCCGGCTTTCCGGCCCCTTTTTTCTTGCTGTGACCCGGCTCCTTCGCTATTCAGTCCGGCCAACGCTTCAGAGCGAAAAGGAGGCTCCGGCGGTGAATAAATAAGCTGACATCCCGCATACCGGTCCCCGGCATCGATCGCCGGCGCGGACCTGTTCAGCTTGTTCCAGATTCCCGAGGAGCCTTTTCATGCAAGGCCAGACCCGTACAGACGCGGCCGCCACCGGCCCGCTCCCGCTCGCCCATCGTCCGCAGCAAGACACGGCCTTTCTGCAGGCCGTCATCACCGCCCCGAACATCGAGGCGGGCGCCTATTCCTATTATCACGACGAAAAAGGGCCGGAGAATTTCCAGACCCATTGCGTCAAGTATCACTTCGAGCCGCTCGGCGACAAACTGGTGATCGGAAAGTTCTGCGCGTTTGCAACCGACATCCAGTTCATCATGAATGGCGCCAATCACGCCATGACCGGCTTTTCCACCTACCCGTTCAACATCTTCGGCCATGGCTGGGAGGACGGGTTCGACTTCGCCACGATCGAGTGCGGCCTGCGCGGGGATACCGTGATCGGACATGATGTCTGGATCGGACGCGAGACGACCATCATGCCAGGCGTGCGGATCGGTCACGGCTCGATCATCGCCTCGCGATCCGTCGTCGTGAAGGACATCCCGCCCTACACCATCGCCGGCGGCAACCCGGCCCGCCCGCTGAAACAGCGCTTCGACGATGCGACTGTAAAGCGCTTGCTCGAAATTGCCTGGTGGGACTGGCCGGTCGAGACGATCAGCCGGGCCGTCAATGCCATCCGGGGCGCCGACCTTGCCGAACTCGAACGCTTCGCGGCGGAGACCTGAGCCCGCGCGCGGACATGAAAAACCCCGCCGGAGCGTCTCCGGCGGGGTTCTTTCCGGATCGGGCGGGCGACCTATTCGGCCGCCTCTTCTGCGCCCATCGGGTCCTCTTCCGGCATGACCCAGCGGTCAAGCCAGTCGAAGCTTTCGGCGAGCACGTGGAGGACGCTCTCGCGGCCGCGATAGCCGTGGCTCTCATAGGGCAGCATGACGAGGCGGGCGGTGCCGGCATTGCCCTTCACGGCTGCGTACATGCGCTCGGACTGGATCGGGTATGTGCCCGAATTATTGTCCATCTGGCCGTGGATCATGAGCATGGGCTCATCGATCTGATCAGCCTGCATGAAGGGCGAGAGCTCGAAATAGATGTTCGAGGCTTCCCAGAAGGTGCGCCGCTCGGCCTGGAAACCGAAGGGGGTCAGCGTCCGGTTGTAAGCGCCGGAGCGCGCGATGCCGGCCCGGAAGATATCCGAGTGGGCCAACAGGTTTGCCGTCATGAAAGCCCCGTAGGAATGGCCCGCAATGGCGAGACGGTCCCCGTCGCTGAAGCCCATCTCCACGGACACGTCGCGCGCAGCTTCGGCCGAGAGGACGAGCTGTTCGATAAAGCTGTCATTCACCGTCTCCGGGTCGTCCCCGACGATCGGCATGGTCGCATTCTCGAGCAGGGCATAGCCCTGGGTCACGAAGAAGCGCGGGCTGGTACCGGCAACACGGCTGAACTCGTAGGGCGAGCCCCGAACCTGGCCTGCCGTCGCCGCGTCATTGTATTCGCGCGGATAGGCCCAGACGACGACGGGCAGATTATCGCCCTGCTCGTAATCGGCCGGCAGGTAGAGCGTCGCGGACAGCGGCACGCCGTCTGCCCGCTCGAACGTGATCAGCTCGCGGCTGATCGCGTCGAGCTGCGGGTGCGGATTGGCGAAATCAGTGATCTGGACCGCCTCTTCGCCCGTCCGGTGCCAGCGCACATTCGGCGGGGTCGCCGGATCTTCCCAGGAGGTCAGGAATGAGGACGCATCCGGCTCGATAAGGCCGATCACCTCCTCGTAATTCTCACCCGAATTGCGCCAGATCTCTTCCGTCTCGAAGGTGTCGAAGCTGACGCGGTTCAGGAAGGGACGGTCGCCTTCCGGCGTCGCACCGTCGCCCGCGAAATACATGTAGCCGTCAGTAACGCCCACGACCGGCTGGCCGAATTCGTTGCGGACGGTGAGGGCGCTTCCCGGATCGGCATAGCTGTCCTGGTAATTGCGCTCCTCGGCGAGGCGCGGCTCGACCGACGGATCGGCGAAATCGACAAGCCAGCGGCGGATGACACGGGTATCGCGATCATACTCCATCGCGAAGCCGGTCTGGCCGATCTCGGTGAATTGCGTACCGTAATAGCGGTCCTCGGTGCGCAGAATCTCGATCGGTTCGCCGTCGAAAGGCGCCGCCAAGGCCCAGACGCTGTCGCGCTGATCGGTCTCGACGCGCGGGTCGCCGCCGTCAAGCGCTTCCGCCCAGGTCAGGCGCGCAGGGTGCGAAGCCTGCCAGGACACGCTGCGGCGCCCCTCGACCACGCCTCCGATCGGGACATTGTCCGCCAGCGGCTGGCGCGCGATCTCGGCGACTTCCGCGCCATCTAGATCGATGACGAAAGTCCGGTCGGGAAAGCGCGACCAGGGGACTTGGTAGGAGAATGGTTCGCGCATCTCGCCGACGAGGACGTAGTCGCCACCCGGCGCCGGGTCGGCCATATAATACAGACCGGGCTCGCCGATTTCGATCAGACCGCGGCCGTCAGCACCGACCATGGCTAGCTGGCTCGTTGCCAGCCAAGCGAAGAGCTCGGCATCGGAAGCATCGTTCAGCAGATCCTGATAGGTCCGCACTGGCGCCTCGTAGCCGGAGGCTTCCTGCGTGACCGGGCCGACCGGCACGCGAGGGCGCTCGGGCCGGGGGCCGCGCTGAGGGTCGACGAGGCTCACCAGAAGGGTTTCACCGTCCGGCATCCAGGAGAAGGGCGAGAAGACCGCATTTACGCCCCGGTCCACGACACGGCGAGCGCGGGCGCGCTCCACGTCGATCACCCAGAGACTGATCGTGTCCTCGCGCGTCATGGTAAAGGCGACGCGGTCGCCGTCATGCGACCAAGAGACGGAGCCGATGCCCGCATCCTCCGGCAGCTCAACATCACTCTCCTCGCCTGATGCGAGATCGATCAGGCTCAACCCGACGATGGATCGGGGCCCATGGCGGCCATTCGTCGCCGCATCGAGACGCATCCCGGCCAGCCGCTCCATCGGCCTCGCCAGTTCGGCGACCGGCGGCAGCGCCTCTCGGTGCAGCAGGAGCAGGGTGTCGCGATCCGGCGATAGCGAGGTCCAGGGCGCGGGCGGCGCATCTACAATGTCGACAATGTCCTGTGGCGGCAGGCGGTAGGCCTCCTGCGCCTGAACCGGCGCAGCGAGGCCGGCGCACATGGCCGCGGCCAGGCCCAGCCCGGCACGAGTGACGGATTTCAGCATCTCGATCTCCCCAAATTCGTTTTCAACGGGGAAGATAGGCGGCGCTGCACCGGTTTCGTCTAAACCTTTTGTAATATTGCGGTTGTCGTGGATCCTGCCCCGTCCGAAGACGAGTTCCCGCGCGACCATTTCAGGCCCATGACAGGCCGCAATATCTTCACGCGGCGGGCAGTTTCATAACCGAGCGCGCAAGCGACGATCGTTACAGGCAGGATGATGACGAACTCCGTCCAGACGCCCAACTGAAGCGGTGCGATCCAGTAGCCGGCGACCACGATGACGGTCTGGTGCAGGATGTAATAGGGGAATATCGCCTCGGTGAGATAGCGCCGCAGCGGCCCGTCGCCGGTCAGGAAGATCCGGGCCAGGCCGAGCAGGGACAGGATGACCGACCAGGCATAGACGATCCGGGCGAGCCGCAGGGTCCAGAGCAGGGCTTCCCTGTCCTCCCAATACCCGTCCGGACGATCGAGAGCCCAGGCGAAGACCAGCGCATAGCCGACGGCAAAGGCCAGCACGAAAGGAAGTGCCCGGTCGACGCCGCGCCAGAAATCCGGACTCTTGGCCACGCAATAGCCGAGCAGGAGGATGGTGAGACGATGGGCGTGGTTGGCCCAGTCCCAGACCAGATTGTGCGTGGTGGGAAAATGCGGGTCGAGCCAGATCCGGAAGGCGAAGAAGGGCAGGACTGGAATCAGGATCAGGAGTACGGGTCCGATCCAGGGCTTGGCGAACCAGGCGGTCAGGCTCCGGAACGCACCGTCTGCAAACCGGCGCAGGAGCGGTATGACGGGCGCCAGAAGCAGGCAGTAGACGAAGAGATAGACCACGTACCAGAGATGGTTCCAGGTGGGCACGATGATGCCGTCGATCATGCCCTCCGACAGATAGCGCGGCCAGAAAGCGATCAGGCCTTCATCGATCGCACCGGCCTGGCGCAGCTCGGCCCATGTCTGGGGCATGACGATGACAGCCATGCCGAAAACGATCACAGGGAGCAGGAGCACCGTCCGGTCGACGGCGAAGACGCCCGCTCCGATCTTGTCGGACAGATAGCGGATCGCAACACCGGAAATGAAGAAGAGCAGAGCCAGCCGCCAGGGGTTGAGCAGCATCATCGCGAACTCGGGACCTTCATTGGCTGACCCGCTTTTCACGTGCCAGTCCCAGGTCACGAAGAACATGCCCGTGTGGTAGAAAATCAGAAGCCCGAAGGCGATGATCCTCAACCAATCGAGATCGTATCGACGGGTGAAGACCGCATTGGGATTGCTTTCGAAGCTTTCGGGACTGGTTTGCGGCATGGGACTCCTCCGGACTGGACCGGCACTCTCCTCATCCAAACGCGGCTCGGTGTCGAGCCGGAAGGGACCGGTCACGGCTTGCCGGGACGGATGACTGCGCTCGCGGGGCGAGTGGCGGCGTGCGGGGACGGGCGGCAGGATGCCGGACGCGCATCGCGCTTTCCCGCTCCGCCGGCAGGAGGCATGATCCGGTCATGAGCGACGCGCACACCGATCCGACCGAAACCCTCCGCAAGGACGAGTACGACGCCGAGCGGCGCGCCTGGCGGCGCGCGGTCCTGATTTCGGCCGGGCTGGTACTGGCCGTCTTCGTCATCAATGCGCTCTCGATCGGCACGGAGATGCGCTGGCAAGGCTCTCGCGGGCCTGCCCATCTGCCCTGGGTGCAGGAAGGCACGGCCATCCTGCCCATGCTGCTGGCCATCCCGGTCATTCTCTGGCTGGGCCGGCGCTTTCCCTTCGAGCGAGGGCGTTACACCGCCTCACTGGCCGTCCATGCCGCCGGACTGCTCCTCTATAGCGGCTTCCAGATCGTCTTCATGTTCAGCCTGCGCGACGTCATCTGGCCAGCGATTTTCGATCAGGCCTATTCGATTTCGGGAACGGCGCTGGACGCCTTCATCTACGAGTTTCGCAAACAGGCGCTCGCCTATGCCGGTTTCCAGTTCGTTCTCTCGACCGACATGACGCTGGAACGGGCCCGCCTCGAAGCCCGCGCCGCCCACAGCGAAGCGCAGGACCGGCAGCGCATCACTCTGAAATGCGGCGGCACGGTTCGCCTGCTCGAGGCCGAAAGTTTCCAGACCGCCCGGGCGGCGGGCAATTACGTGGAAGCCCGTTTCGACGGCCGGGAACACCTCGCCCGCATGACGCTGACCGAGCTCGAACGCCTGCTGACAGAGGCGGGGATCGATGCGGTGCGCGTACACCGTTCCTGGCTCGTGAACCGGGCCCAAATTGCCGAGATCGCTCCGACGGGGGAGGGCGATGTCGTGCTGACGCTCAATACAGGCGATACCGTGCCGGGCAGCCGGCGCTATCGCGACCGGCTGGACGCAGCCTGACGAGCAGCAGATCGGACACGAAAAAGGGCCCGCTCTTTCGAGCGGGCCCTGTTCCTGAAGATCGGAAAGAGGCGGGACCTATTCGGCCTGCTCTTCTTCCTTCTTGATCTCTTCTCCGCTCTCCTGGTCGACGACCTTCATCGACAGGCGAACCTTGCCGCGATCGTCGAAGCCGAGGAGCTTCACGAAGACTTCGTCGCCTTCCTTGACCACGTCGGAGGGATGGTTCACGCGCTCGTTCTTCATCTGCGACACGTGGACGAGACCGTCCTTCGGGCCGAAGAAGTTCACGAAGGCGCCGAAGTCCATGACCTTCACGACCTTGCCCTTGTAGATCATGCCTTCTTCAGGCTCGGCCGTGAGGCCGTGGATCCAGTCGAGCGCGGCCTTGATCGAGGCGGCGTCCGAGGACGAGACCTTGATCACACCGTCATCATTGACGTCGACCTTGGCACCGGTGGTCTCCACGATCTCGCGGATCACCTTGCCGCCCGAACCGATCACGTCGCGGATCTTGTCGGTCGGAATGGTGATGGTCTCGATGCGCGGCGCATACTCGCCGAGCTCGGTACGCGAGGTGTCGAGCGCTTTCGCCATCTCCTCGAGGATATGCATGCGACCGCCCTTTGCCTGGGCCAGGGCCGTTTCCATGATGTCCTTGGTGATGCCGGCGATCTTGATGTCCATCTGGAGAGAAGTCACGCCCTCTTCCGTACCGGCCACCTTGAAGTCCATGTCGCCGAGATGGTCCTCGTCGCCAAGGATGTCGGAGAGAACGGCAACGCCGTCCGGATCCTTGATCAGGCCCATCGCGATACCGGAAACCGGGCGCGCAAGCGGCACACCGGCATCCATCATGGCCAGCGAGGAACCGCAGACCGTCGCCATGGAGGAGGAACCGTTCGATTCCGTGATCTCGGAAACGAGACGGATCGTGTAGGGGAAGTCCTCATGGTTCGGCAGGACAGCGCGGACTGCACGCCAGGCAAGCTTGCCGTGACCGATTTCCCGGCGCCCCGGAGCCAGACGGAAAGACGTCTCGCCGACCGAGTAGGGCGGGAAATTATAGTGCAGCATGAAGCGTTCCTTGTACGTCCCCGTGAGGTCGTCAATGAACTGCTCGTCTTCGCCCGTGCCGAGGGTCGCAACGACCATGGCCTGGGTTTCGCCGCGGGTGAACAGGGCCGAACCGTGCGTACGCGGCAGGATGCCCGCTTCCGACACGATCGGGCGAACCTGATCGAGGGAACGGCCGTCGATGCGCTTGCCGGTCTTGATGATGCCACCGCGAACGATGGAGCTCTCGACCGATTTCAGCACGTCCTTGAGGACCGTGCCCGGGATACCGTCCGGACGCTCTTCGGTCTGGGCCAGAGCCTCGACCGCCTTCTCCTTCGCCGCGCCGACGGCCGCATAGCGCTCCGTCTTGTCGACGATGGTGTAGGCTTGGGCGAGGTCGTCGCCGACCAGTTCGCGAACCTTGGCTTCCTCGGCGGAATAGTCTTCCGGCTCGTAATCCCACGGCTCCTTGGCGGCTTTTTCGGCCAGGCGGATGATCATGTCGATCACCGGCTGGAAGGCCTCATGGCCAGCCATGACGGCGCCGAGCATCACCTCTTCGGAGAGCTCCTTGGCTTCCGATTCCACCATCATCACGGCGTCCTGCGTACCCGCGACCACGAGGTCGAGGGCGCTTTCCGGCATTTCGTCGCAGGCCGGGTTGATGACGTAATCGCCGTCGATATAACCCACGCGCGCGGCACCGATCGGGCCCATGAAGGGTAGACCGGACAGAACCAGCGCCGCAGAGGCGCCGACCATGCCGACCACGTCGGGATCGTTTTCCATGTCGTGGGACAGGACCGTGATCATCACCTGGACTTCGTTCTTGAAGCCCTTGACGAACAGCGGACGGATCGGGCGGTCGATGAGGCGCGAGGTCAGCGTCTCTTTCTCGGTCGGACGGCCTTCACGTTTGAAGAAGCCGCCGGGGATCTTGCCCGCCGCGAAGTATTTTTCCTGGTAATTCACCGTGAGGGGGAAGAAGTCCTGCCCCTCCTTGGCGGTTTTGACGCCGACGGCGGTGGCGAGAACCGTGGTCTCGCCATAGGTCACCATGACCGCGCCGTCTGCCTGCCGGGCCACACGCCCGGTTTCGATGGTGAGCGGACGTCCCGCCCACTCGATCGTTTCTTTCTGGATATCGAACATATCGTCTTTCGTACGGATGTGGTCGCGGGTTAGCGACGCAGACCCAGTTTCTCGATGAGGGCCTGGTAACGGGCCTCGTCCTTGTTCTTGACGTAGTCGAGAAGCCGGCGGCGCTGGGAAACCATCTTAAGAAGGCCGCGACGCGAGTGATTGTCCTTCTTGTGGGTCTTGAAGTGCTCGGTCAGGTTGGCGATCCGCTCGGTGAGGATGGCCACTTGCACTTCCGGCGAACCCGTATCGGCTTTGCCACGGGCATGTTCATTGATCAGCGCGGATTTGCGCTCTTGCGTGATCGACATCGTGTTCTCCTAAACTCATATGTCGCCCCGTTTACGGGGTCAGATTGAAAACTCGCGAAGGCTGAAAGGATCCGGCCTGCGCGTCGCCGATTGCCACTGCCTGACCACGGCATGTCGCCAGAGCGGTGAAAGTGCAGTCCTTGCCGGCCACTGAACGGGGTCGGCGATGCGCTTTCAGCTCTTGCGCTTGACGCGGGAGCAGGACGATCGACCGTCCTTGCTTCAGTTGGAAGGCTTCCTCCTCGGTCACGGCCAGCGCCGGGATGTCGTCCAGCGCGGTCTGAACCGGGAGCAGAGCTTCCGAAGCGGCGTCCTTATGGGCCATTTCTTTCAAAACGTCCAGCCTTGTGGACTCTGCCTCGGCAAATGCGCCGACGCGTGTCCGGCGCAGCGCCGCAACATGCCCTTCCGTGCCCAGGGCGTGGGCAATATCGCGAGCCAGGGAACGCACATAGGCGCCCTTGCCGCACTGCATTTCGAACACGGCCATATCGGCGTCCGGACAGTCCAGCAGGTTGAGCGCGTCGATGCGCACCGTCCGGGCCTCCAGCTCGACCTCCTCGCCGTCGCGGGCAAGGTCGTAGGCGCGCTCGCCATCGATCTTGATCGCGGAAAAAGCGGGCGGCACTTGCTCAATCTCGCCGATGAAATCGGAAAGCACGTTTTCGATCGCCTCTCGCGAGGGCCGTACATCGCTCGTGGCGACGATCTCGCCCTCGGTGTCGAGCGTATCGGTGCGTGCGCCCCATTTCACGGTGAAGCGATAGACCTTGTCACCTTCCATGGCGAAGGGCACCGTCTTGGTCGCTTCGCCCAGTGCGATCGGCAGAATGCCGGAGGCCAGCGGATCCAGCGTGCCGGCATGGCCGGCCTTGCGCGCGTTGAATATCCGGCGCACCGCGGACACGGCCTGGGTGGAAGTCATGTCGAGCGGCTTGTCGAGGATGACCCAGCCATGGATATCCTCGCCCTTGCGTCTGCGCCCCATTTGCGTCTCCTTGATCACCAGCCGGGGATCGGACCCGGCACGGGAGGCCGGGTCACTAGCCGACACGGCCTTGCAGGACAAGGCCTGTCAGCGCACATAAATGATAGACCGGGCCTCAAGCCCGCCCTGAAAGACCGAGGCTTCCCACGCGTGAAACAATTCATCGCCATCATCCTTGCCGGTTTCATGACCCTGGGTTTCACCGCCCGGGCGCAAGACGACATAACAACCGCTGCACCGGCCGCGGACACCGCCCCGCTGCCCGATCGCCTGCGTGCCTGGTTCGAGCCCCTTGCGGAAACGCGCGACTTCTCCGGCGTCGTTGCGGTGCGCAGGGATGGCGAACTGATCGCCTGGGAGGCCTTCGGCTATACCGACTGGGAGGCCGGGACGCGGTTTTCCACGCGCACCCGGTTTCCCGCGGGACGCATCACACGCAACGTCACCATCGCGCTCGCGCGCGATCTCATTGCCACCGACAGGCTGTCGACGCAGGACACGCTCGACCGGTACCTGCCTGAGCTTCGCCATGCCGATCGCGTCACGCTCGGACAGTTGATGGCGCACCAGGCCGGCCTGCCGGCGGTTATCCCGCCGGGACTGCCGCTCGGCGGCACGGATGAAGCCCGCCTCGCCTGGATCGATCTCAATGCACCGCTCAGCGACACGCCGCAGCCCGGTGTGGAGTCGCCGCTCTCCTATGCCCTGCTGGCACTCGTCGTCGAACGGGCCGCCTTCGCCCGCTTCGAGACGCTTGCCACCGCGCGATATTTCTCGCCCCTCGAGATGACTTCGACACAGATCCGGTCCTCGGTCGCTCCGCGGAGCGCGCTGCACGTCACCGGCTATGAACCGGGGCCCCTGCCGCTGGACCTGCGGCCCGTCCGGGCGCAGACGCCCCTCACTGGCAACACCGGGATGGAGACCTCCCTGGGCGACCTGATGGACTGGGGCGACGCAGTCGCCCGGCGCCGCATCGACCTCTTCAATCCGGACGGCAGCCTCGCGGCCGGCTGGCAGGTGGCTCATCCCGGCGTGGACCTGACTTACACCGTCGAGAGCCGCATGCCGGGCTTCCATGTCGGCCTCGCCATCCTGCCAGGCCGCGATCTCACGATCGCCTGGCTCAATACGGTGGAGTCGCGCGTCGACCCCGGGCTGGGCGCCACCATCCGCGATCTCGTGCTCGGCAATCCGGTAGAGGCCGTCCCGCCCCGCGAGCGCACCGGGAGCTTTGATCCGTCCCATCATGACGCTGCCGGCCGATACGTCTCGGACCTGACCGGACCGGTCCGGATCGAGACGGCCGAGGGCGGGCTGAACCTTTTCGGGACCGGCGGCGGCGAGGATGGCGACTTTCTGGGCCCGGCCGGAATCGACCGGGTCATGTCGCGCCGGCTCGACGCGCGTCTGGTCTACGAGCGGGACGCCGCAGGTCGCGTAGCTGCGCTTTCCGGGGATATTTCCGGGCCGGACGGCGCGCGTCGCGCGGTTCGCCTGGTCAGGACCGACCTGACGCCATTGCCCGGGACGGGCGCGGAAGGCGAGAACTAGTCCTCGTCGTACTCGGAATCGAGATCCTGCCGGACTTCCGGACGCGACAGCAATTCGTCGACATGGCTGGCCGTATCGAAGCTGTTGTCCGGATGGAAGTGCAGCTCCGGCGTGAACTTCATGTCGATCTCGCGGCCCAGACGCCCGCGCAGGAAGCCGGCGCAGCGATTGAGGCCCGCAGCGAGCTTCTTCGGATCGCCCTGACCGAGCGGCGCCACATAGACCTTGGCATTGCGAAGATCGGGGCTGGCCCGAACCTCGGTGACCGAGATCAGAATGCCTTCAAGGTCGGGATCGCGCAGCTCCTCGCGGGTGAGGATCGAGACCAGGGCATGACGCACCAGCTCGCCGGCGCGCAACTGGCGTTGCGAAGGCGCCTTGGGTGCATGTTGCTTGTGTCGTCCCATCATCTGTCTCCTTCCGCTTGCCGATCCCGCCGGATGCGAGGCGCGCGGGTGTACGCGTCTTGGGTGCCGGATGCAAGGTCGCTATTCTCGACGCAACACGGCCCTCGTGTGCGGCACCTGAACAAAAATCCAGATTCCTCTCATGCATGTGAGTGGCGCCCGATGCCGGGGATGTAAATGCTGTCGGCCTCGACCGCCTTCGCCGGGAACGCGCAGGCGGCAAACAAGGGGACGCAAAATGAAATACTTCATGCTCGCGACGGGCGCCGTGATGATGCTTGGCGCGGCGGGTCATGCCCAGGAAGAGGTCACCGTAGCCAATACCTATCTGGCAGCCTATGAAGCGCAGGACTTCGCGACGCTCTCGACGCTCTATGCGCCGGACGCGGTCTTCATCGACCCGACCTCCTTCGCCGTCGACCAAACGCCTCCAATCGAATGGCAGACGCCTGAAACCATAATTTCGGGCATTCGCGGCTGGAATGTCGCATCCATGACCTACGAGCTGGACCGGCGCTTCGCCGCCTCGGACCGGAACGTGTTCGAGGGTGCCGTGACTGTCCGTTATGCACTCGATACCGGCGAAAGAGCCTGGCGATACCCGATCGTCACCATAATCACTGTCGAGGGCGGTCAGGTGACCGAACACCGCGACTATACCGACTATGCAGGCATGACCGAAGTCACGCCGGCGCGTCCCGCAAACAATCAGGCCGCAAACGACTAGGCCGCAGATGGATTCTCCGATGAAACAGATACTCAAATCCGCCGGCCTGGCTGTCGCCCTGCTGGCTTGCCACCCCGCCGCGAGCGTTCTGGCCGACGAACACGCCGCAACCGATATGCAGGACGCAGAAGCGGTGGCGCGCGCCTATATGGCGCATTATTCCGCACTGGACCTGGACGCCATGGCGTCTTTCTGGGCCGACGATATCATGTTTTCTGACCCGACGGCTCTTGGCGAAGGACTCGGTGAGGACGGGCATCAGATGCACGGCCGGGACGAGGCCCGGGCAACGCTTCAGGCCTTTATCGACGCCAACCGGCCCATCGAACTGGGTTTCGACTGGCACACCGTGTTCGAGAGCAATGACCGGGTGATTTTCATGGGCCATGTCAATGCGCTCTATCCGGCGGATACGGACGGTCAGACCTTCCGCTGGCGCTCGCCCCAGGTCACGGTCCTGACCGTGCGTGAGGGCAAGATCGTCCATCAGGTAGACTATGCCGATTACGACGATGCGGATCGCAGTCTCGTACTGAACTGACGCCTACCGTTCCACACGGCCATGAAAAAGGGCGGTCCCGACGGGCCGCCCTCTTCCATTCGGCGTCTGGAGAAACGCCTATTCTTCCAGCTTGCGAGCCACTTCGACGACTTCGAAGCACTCGATCTGGTCGCCCTTCTGAAGGTCGTCATAATTCTCGAACGCCATGCCGCATTCGGTGCCGGCACGCACATCGGGAACTTCGTCCTTGAAGCGCTTGAGCGTCTTGAGATTGCCTTCGTGCAGCACGGTATCGTCGCGCAGGAGACGCACGCCGCAGCCGCGTTTCACGACGCCTTCGGTCACACGGCAACCGGCAACCTTGCCGACCTTCGTAATATTGAAGACCTCGAGAATTTCGGCGTAGCCGATGAAGTTCTCGCGCTTCTCCGGCGCCAGCATGCCTTCCATCGTGTTCCGCACATCGTCGATCACATCGTAGATGACCGAGTAGTAGCGGATCTCGACGCCTTCGCGCTCGGCCAGCTCGCGGGCCTGCTTGTTGGCGCGGACGTTGAAGGCAAAGATCGGGGCACCCGAGGATTTGGCCAGCAGCACGTCGCTTTCATTGACGCCGCCCGGTGCCGCATGGATCACGCGGGCCCGGACTTCGTCATTGCCGATCTTCTCGAGCGACTGCTTGATGGCCTCGGCCGAACCCTGCACGTCTGCCTTGACCAGCAGCGGCATTTCCTGGGCCTCGTCCTGCTTGAGGCGTGCCATCATCTGCTCGAGCGAGGTGCCGCCAGCGGTCGCCGCACCCATCGCATCGCGCTCCTTGCGCTGGCGATATTCGGCGATCTCGCGGGCCCGCGCCTCGTTCTCGACGACGGCGAAGACTTCACCCGGCTCCGGAGCACCGTCGAGGCCGAGAATTTCGGTCGGGACGGACGGTCCGGCTTCCTGAAGCTGCTGGCCACGCTCATTGACCAGGGCTCGCACACGGCCCCACTGGGCGCCGGCGACGACGATATCGCCCCGGTTCAGCGTACCGCGACGCACGAGCACAGTCGCAACGGGACCACGGCCCTTGTCGACCTGGCTCTCGATGACCACACCCTCGGCATTGCGCTCCGGATTGGCCTTGAGATCGAGCAGTTCGGCCTGCAGCGAGATAGCCTCGGTCAGCTCTTCCAGGCCCGTACCGGCCTTGGCGGAGACATTGACCGACTGCACATCGCCCGACATGGCCTCGACGACGATTTCGTGCTGAAGCAGGTCGGTGAGAACCTTGTTCGGATTTGCATCCGGCTTGTCGCACTTGTTCACCGCCACGATGATCGGCGTACCGGCCGCCTTGGCGTGATTGATCGCCTCGATCGTCTGCGGCATCACCGAGTCGTCGGCGGCCACCACGAGAATGACGATGTCGGTCGCCTGGGCACCGCGCGAACGCATGGCCGAGAAGGCCGCGTGACCCGGCGTATCGAGGAAGGTGATCCTGTCGCCGGACTTCAGCTCGACCTGGTAGGCACCGATATGCTGGGTGATGCCACCCGCCTCGCCGGCCGCAACGTCCGTCGTGCGGAGCGCGTCGAGCAGCGAGGTCTTGCCGTGGTCGACATGGCCCATGACCGCGACGACCGGCGCACGGCCCTGCAAGTTCTCTTCGGCATCGTCCTCGGAGATGAAGCCCTCTTCGACGTCGGCTTCGGACACGCGCTTCACCATGTGGCCGAATTCCTCGACGATGAGTTCAGCCGTGTCGGCGTCGATGACGTCGTTCACGCGAACCATATCGCCCTGCTTCATCATGAATTTCACGACGTCGACCGAGCGTTCCGCCATACGATTGGCGAGGTCGGCGATGGTGATCGCTTCCGGCACGACGACTTCGCGCGCAATCTTCTCGCGACCGCCCGCAACGTCCTGGCGGCGCTGCTTTTCGCGCTCGCGCGCCCGGCGCACGGAGGCCAGCGAACGCTGCCGCTCTTCATCGCCCTCGAGAATATTCTGGATGGTCAGCTTGCCGCGACGGCGCGTATCGCCCTTGGCCTTGGCCGGCTGCTTGGCCGCACCCGGACCGGCGCCAGCACCGCCCTTGCGCTTGACCCGGCCACCCATGGCTTCGAGCGTCGACGGCGGGCCGGCATCGGCGGCGCCGTGCTTGGGACCCTTGTCGGCAGGCGCACGACGGCGCGGAGCGGCCGTTTCGTCGCTACCCTTGCTGCGCGGCGCAGCTTCCTTGGCGGCCTTGGCCGCTTCTTCCTCGGCCTTCAGGCGTGCTTCTTCCTCAAGGCGGCGGCGTTCGGCCTCCTCGGCCTCGCGCGCCTCGCGCGCTTCGCGTTCGCGCTGCTCCTCGAGATGCTGCTGTTCCTGCTTGGCGCGGGCAGCGCGCTCTTCGGCTTCGCGCTTCTTCTGCTCTTCGCGATCGGCCGCTTCGGCCCGGGCGCGAGCGATGGCGCGCTGGCGGGCGACCAGTTCCTCTTCGGACAGGCCGAGCTGGCGGGCTTTCGCCGCAAGGGCAGACTCGCCGGACTTGCCGCTGCCGCCGGCAGACGGCTTGGCGCCACCGGTGGAGCCATCCTTGCCCGGCGTTGCCACGCGCTTGCGCTTCTTCTCGACCACTACGGCCTTGGACCGCCCGCGCGCAAAGCTTTGCTGCACGGTACCGCCACCGGAGCGTTTCAGAGAGAGCGGCCGGCGGCCGGAGGATTTGTTGTCGTCTGCGTCGCTCATACGAGCCTTCCAAATCGGCTTTCGTTTCGCGGAACTCACCGGTAGCCGAATGCCGGTGAGACGCACTATTCAAACCTCGTCAGGTCCGAAGGCTCGCTAACCTAGCCAGCTCCGACCCGATATCAACCGCCAAGGCCGCATGGGCGGCATGTCCGGCGGTCGTCCCGCCCGGCTTCGCGCGATCACCCCTGCCGGGGATCAAGCGGACGAAAGCCGGACAGCTTGTCCATCACCGTCGCGAAGGCCCGCGCCTGCGGCCCTTCCGACATGGCGGCATGGACGACCGGACCGCGGCCCGTGGCCTGCCCGATCTCCTCCGCCGTGAAACAGGCCGCCACCGGGACGTCGCCCCAGGCTGCCTGTGCCAGCCGGTCGAGCTTCGACCGGCCGTCCGCCGCCCCGTCCGACGCTTCGACGCGCCAGGCCGGGCGGGCGGCCTTGAGGGCCAGACGCACCGCGTCGAAGCCCGTCGCGAAATCTCCCGAGCGGCGCGCAAGACCCATCAGGTTCAGCGCGCGCTCGGCCAGAAGCCGCTCGAGGAGGTCCGCGAAATCGTCCGGGACGACAACGCGGCCTCCGAAGGCCCGGTTGAAGGCGCCTTTCTTGAGCGCCTTCCCGACCAGCTCCCGGTCGGCCGTCACCCAGGCACCCCGCCCGGGCAGTTTCGCCGCCAGGTCCGGGACCAAAACATCGTCCGGTCCCAGGGCGATCCGGATCAGCCGGGTCTCGTCGCAAACCTCGCCGGTGGCGACGCAGCGACGATCCCGGTGCCGTGTCGCAGCCGGGCTGGTCAGCCTTCCTTCTCCTCTTCGGCCACAGCCTCGTCGAGGTCGAGACCCAGGGCCTCGGCTTCGGCTTCCAGCTCGGCCAGATCCATGCTCTCGACGTCGAAAGCGGCGTCCGCTTCGCTCGTCTCGATTTCCTCTTCCTCGACCTCGACCTGCGGCAGGTCTTCCTCGGAGATCCAGCCGGCAGCGACACGCGCCCGCATGATCATCATCTCCGCATCTTCAGCCGACAGGTTGAAGTCTTCGAGAATGCCCGGCTCGCGCACGCGCTCGCCATTCTTGGTCTCGAACCAGCCGCGAAGATCGTCAGTGACGAGACCGGCCAGGTCCTCGACCGTCTTGACGTCGTTCTCGCCGAGCTTGACCGCCATGGCGAGTTCCACGCCTTCGACCTCGAGCACCGCATCCTCGACGCCCAGCTCCTTGCGCTTGGCGTCCTGCTCGGCGGCAAGCCGCTCGAGATAATCGCGGGCACGGGCCTGGATTTCCTCGGCCGTATCCTCGTCGAAGCCTTCGATGACGGCGATTTCGCCGAGATCGACATAGGCGATGTCCTCGACGTCGGTGAAGCCTTCGGTAGCCAAGAGTTGGGCAATGACCTCGTCGACATCAAGGGCACCGATGAAGAGCTGGGTCCGCTCGGCGAATTCCTTCTGCCGGCGTTCGGACTCTTCTTCCTCGGTCAGGATGTCGATCGACCAGCCCGTCAGCTGCGAAGCGAGACGGACATTCTGGCCCCGGCGGCCGATGGCGAGCGAGAGCTGCTCGTCCGGCACCACAACCTCGATACGCTGGTCTTCCTCGTCGAGCACGACCTTGGCGACTTCCGCCGGCTGCAGGGCGTTGACGATGAAGGTAGCCGGGTCGTCGGACCACGGAATGATATCGATCTTCTCGCCGGCGAGTTCGGAGACGACGGCCTGGACACGGCTGCCGCGCATGCCGACGCAAGCGCCCACCGGGTCGATCGAGCCGTCATTGGAAATCACGGCGATCTTCGCACGCGAACCCGGGTCGCGGGCCACGGAGGGGATCTCGATGATACCTTCGTAGACTTCCGGCACTTCCTGCGCGAACAGGGCAGCCATGAAGTCCGGATGCGCCCGCGACAGGAAGATCTGCGGGCCGCGCACTTCTTCGCGTACATCGTAGATATAGGCGCGCACGCGCTCATTGTTCTGCAGGTTTTCACGCGGAATGCCGTCGGCGCGGCGGATAATGCCTTCGGCGCGGCCCAGGTCGATGATCACATTGCCGTACTCGACGCGCTTGACGATACCGCTGACGATCTCGCCGACGCGATCCTTGTATTCCTCGAACTGGCGCTGGCGCTCGGCTTCGCGGACTTTCTGCGTGATGACCTGCTTGGCCGTCTGCGAGGCGACGCGGCCAAACTCGATCGGCGGCAGCTCGTCTGAGAAGACCGTGCCGACCTCGGCGTCCTTGTCGATCTTCTTGGCATCGGCGAGGGAAAGCTCCTGGCTTTCGTTCTCGACCTCTTCCACGACCGTCATGCAACGGGTAAGCGACAGCTCGCCCGTCTTCGGGTCGATCTTGGCGCGGATGTCGTTTTCGGCCCCGTAGCGGGAGCGCGCGGCCTTCTGGATGGCTTCCTCGATAGCCTCGATCACGATCGATTCATCGATGGACTTCTCGGCCGCGACAGCGCGGGCGATCTGCAACAGCTCCAGGCGGTTGGCGCTAACACCAATGCTCATCGGGCGATCCCCGTAGCGATGGACTGCGACATCATTCGTCTCCTTCAGTCGTCGCGGAGGCATCCCCCCGCGCTTTCAAATCCGCCTCGATCAAGGCGTCAGTCAAAACCAGTTTGGCGTCCGCGATCCAGTCGAACGGAATCAGCGTCGTCTCGTCCTCGCCCTCCATGTCGAGCAGGACATTGTCGTCTTCGATACCCGCGAGCACGCCGCGGAAACGCTTGCGGCCCTCGGCCAGGCGATCGAGCTCGATCTTGGCCTCATAGCCTTCCCAGCGCGCGAAATGGCCCGGCGCCGTCAGCGGCCGGTCGATCCCGGGCGAGGAGATTTCCAGATCATACTCTCCCGCGATCGGATCTTCGACCTCGAACACGTCGGACAGGGCGCGCGACAGGCGGACGCAGTCCTCGACTTCGATGAAGGTGCCGTCGGTGCGGTCTGCCATGATCTGGAGCCGGGGTTTCTTGCCGGACATGACGCGCACGCGCACCACTTCCAGACCGAGATCGGCAGCCACCGGCTCGGCCAGAGCGAGAATGCGATTGTCTTGCGGCGTCTTGGTCTTCAAGGCCTCGAGCCCCTTTTGAAAAACAAAAAGAGCGGCCGCCGTGGGCGACCGCTCGATAGCATCATCCGATGCGATCGAACATGTGATGGGCGGTGTATACGCGCGATGCCGCGGAAAGGCAAGACGGGTCACGTGTAACGAAAAGCTAGACCCGCACGAAATCCATGAAGACCGGCGCGCAATCGCCGAGATTCTTTGTTTCGTAGCGCGTGGTGATGTGATCGGACGGGGGTAGGCGCCAGTCATCGGCGGCGTTGGCCTGCCAGTCGAACCGGTCGTCGCCTGTCAGCTCGACCATGCAGTGATCGGCATAGGATTTGACGTCCGTCGCGATGCGCAGCAATCCGCCCGGCTTGAGCATGCGCGCGAATTCGTCGCGGGTCGCCGGCTGAACGAAACGGCGCTTGGCATGACGCTTCTTGTGCCAGGGGTCGGGAAAGAGGAGGTAGATGCGGTCGAGGCTTTGCGCCTTGAAACGCGGCAGCACTTCGCGCGCATCGCCGCGATGGACGCGCACATTCTCCAGCGTCTTCTCCTCGACATAGGTCAGGGCCTTGGCCACGCCGTTGAGAAAGGGCTCGATCCCGATAAAGCCCGTCTCCGGCGATCGCTCGGCCTGGGCGGCGAGGTGCTCGCCCCCGCCGAAACCGATCTCGAGCACGCGTGTCGTCGCCCCGGGCAACAGCGCCGCGGGGTCGATCTCACCGTCTTCCGGCAGGTCGATCCGTGGCAGGAGATTGTCGACAAGCCCCTGCTGGCGCGCGGAGAGCGGCTTGCCCTGGGCGCGTCCGAAAAGGCGAAAACCGGGATTTTCAGGTCGGGTATCAGTCATGGGCGCGCATTTAGCGCGTCAGGGCCCGCGAGGCGAGCCCGTCATCAGCGAGGTCCTATCGACGCGCACTGTCCTCATCGGCGAGTGTGCGCACCAGTTCGAGAATGCGCCGGCGGACCTTGCCGTCCTGGATCCGGGAGAAGGCCTCGGCCAGCGAAACCCCGTCGGAACTCTGGATGAAATCGTAGATCACCGGCGTCTGGTCGCCTTCCGCCATGCCGGTCTCGGCCGATTTTTCGCCCAGCCCCTCGAAGAAGAACTGCACGGGAACGTCCAGCACGCGCGACAGACGGTAAAGCCGGCTCGCGCCGACGCGATTGGCGCCGCGCTCGTATTTCTGCACCTGCTGGAAAGTCACTCCCAGCTCGTCGCCCAGCTTCTCCTGGCTCATCTTGAGCAGTTGCCGTCGCAGACGCACGCGCGCGCCGACATGGATATCGATCGGATTGGGGCCACGCGGATTCACTTTGGGCATGTCGCCACCTCGTTTCAGTGAACGCATGCGCATTGTAGTATAGTTCTCAGATACAACCAATGGCTGGCGATCACAAAAACTTCATGTCACGGATGCAGACGGAAACGCTGCCGCCAACCGGGACGCGTCTGCAGCCAGCTTCCCGCCAACACAGCCAGAATCAGGAGCAGCGCAGGCCAGTCGCCCCACCAGCCATAGGGCGCCGGGCCGAGCGCTCGCGGCAGAGCGACGTCGAAGGCGCCCTCGGCATCCGGCGCTATTGCAACGTCCGCACGGCCGTAGGGGTCCACCACGCCGGACACGCCGCGCGAAGCGGCACGGACCAGCGGCAGGCCGGTCTCGATCGATCGGTAGCGCGCCTGGTTGAAGTGCTGATACGGGCCGGTACTGGTGCCGAACCAGGCGTCGTTTGACAGATTGAACAACCATTGCGGGCGCGGGCGGGCGCCTTGCACGAATTCCGGAAAGATCGCCTCGTAGCAGATCAGCGGCATGACAGACGGCGCGTTCGGGACATCGAGGGTGAAGGGCCCGGCGCCGGGCGTGAACTGGCGCCGGGCGAATTCGTCGAAACCGATCGCCGACACCAGCCAACTCAGCGGTACGGTTTCGCCGAACGGGGTCAGGCGCGCCTTGTCGTAAAGCCCGTCCAGGCGCGGCGTCCCGTCCGCAAAATGAAGCACGGCCATGGAGTTGTAGACGTCGCTGAGACCGTCATCATTCTCGGCAAGCCGGTTGATGCCGGCCATGAGGACCTGCCCGCCATCGAGCCGTTCACCGATCATGCTCAGCGTGGCACCGTCCCGCAGCATGAAAATAGGCAACGCGCCTTCAGGCCAGAGCACATGAGTCACGTCTTCCAGACCCGGCTCTTCGGTCAGGGCGAGATAGCGCGATCGCGCGAGGCTGTCGCCGCCCTGACCCCACTTTTCCTGCTGGGTGATCGCCGACTGGACGATGCGCAGACGAACGTCCGGATGATAGTCGAGCTGGCCCCCGAACAGGCGCAGCGCGCCAGTAAAGACCAGAACGAGCATGATGCCGAGCGCAGCAAGGACCGGGACGGCGCGCGTCACCCGGAAACGTGCGCCGAGAACGACCGCCGGAGCGGCGAGAACGAGCAGGGTCAGGAAGCTGAGACCGTATATGCCGAACCAGGCTGCCGTCTGGCTGATTGCTCCGCCCGCCTCCCAGGTATATCCGGGCAGATTCCAGGGAAGCCCGCCGAAAAGATGCCCGCGCACCCACTCCAGAAGGGCGATCGCCGCGGCGAAGACCAGAACGCGCCACTCCGTCCGCTGTGCGACGGCGACGTAGAGCGCGCCGGCCGCGCCCCAGAAAACGGCGAGCAGCGCCGCAAAGGGCGGCATGGCCAGCGGCGCGACCAGCTCGAAACCATTGCCGCGCGTCAGGAAGGCGAACACGACCCAATAAGTGCCCGCGAGGAAATATCCCATACCGAAGAGGAAGCCGCGCAGGAAAGCCGAGCGCATCGGGCGTGCCGTACGCCGTGCCCCGTCGAAACTCCAGAGCAGAACGCAAAGGCCGAGCATCAGGGCCGGCCAGATATGCAAGGGCGCCATGGAGAGGGCGGAGACGGCACCGGCGAGGGTCACCGCGATGCGGTGACGCCAGCCGCGCTGCCGGGTCAGCCAGGCGCGCGGCCACCAGACAGGCAGACGCCGCCAGTTCATCGGCTGGTATCGGTCTCGTCGGAAGACGGTAAAACGGGCTTCTGCCGACGGCCGGGGGCGCGAACGCGCATGCGCTTGATCCGCCGGGAATCCGCTTCGAGCACCTCGAATTCATACCCGGTGGGGTGACGGATCACTTCGCCGCGCTCGGGCACGCGCCCGATCAGGGTAAAGACGAGACCGCCCAGACTGTCGACATCCTCATCCTCGTCCGGTGCCGCGATCTCTTCGCCGACTACGGCCTCGAAATCGTCGATCTCCGCACGGGCCTCGACGTCCCAGACACCGGGACCACGCGCCCGGATGGCCGGCGCATCGCCCTCGTCATGTTCGTCCTCGATATCGCCGACGATCGGTTCGATCAGGTCTTCCAGCGTCACCAGTCCGTCGGTACCGCCGTATTCGTCCACTACAAGCGCAAGATGCATGCGACGCGCCTGCATGCGGCGCAGAAGGTCCGTCGCCTTCATCGAGGGCGGCGCGAAGAGCAGCTGTCGCTGGATCGAGGGCAGAATCTGCTTGTCGGCCCAGCCGGCGAGGCGGCTGCCGTCCTCGTCCGGAGCCAGGTGACCGACAACGTCCTTGATGTGGACCACGCCCACCGGGTCGTCGAGCGTTTCCCGATAGACCGGCAGGCGCGAATGGGAGGCTTCCGCGAACACCTTGGCAAGTTCGCCCAGCGGCGTTGCGATCTCGACGCCGACGATGTCGGCGCGCGGCACCATGACATCGGCAACGCGCAAGGCGTCCAGCGCATTGGCCTCGATCGAGGGGTGAGCGGTCGCGGCCGGTGAATCGCCGGATGTCCCGGTATCGTCGGATGCACCGATAAGGCGCGAGAACCAGGACCGGGACTCGGTCTGCGGCACGTTGGAAGAATGGTCAGCCATGGTGGGTCGGAATCAACTCCAGACGGTCAGCCGGCATAGGGATCGGCAACACCGAGCCGGACCAGCGCCCGGCGCTCGAGATCTTCCATGCGCTCCGCTTCGTCATCATGCTGGTGATCATATCCCTGAAGATGCAGGAATCCATGAATAATCAGATGGCGCAAATGATCGGCAACAGTAATGCCGCGGGCTTCCGCTTCACGTGTCATCACGCCCCAGGCCAGCGCCATGTCGCCAAGCTGGTTGTCCGCCGTCTCGCCGGACGGGAAGGAGAGCACATTGGTCGGTCCGTCCTTGTCGCGGAATGTCCTGTTGAGGCGGGCGATCTCGTCGTCCCCGGTCAGCAGGATGGCGACCACGCCCGGCTTCGGCGCCTCGATCAGGTCGAAGGCGGCGGCAATGGCCTTTTCGGCCAGAACGGATTTTCCCTCGACCCCGTTCCAGGCCTCGTCCTCGACGATCAGGTCCACAGCGTTCATCAGTCGCGACCGGGCCCGCCCTGCTGGCGGGCATCCTCCTCGTAAGCCTCCACGATCCGGGCCACCAGATCGTGCCGTACGACATCCGTCCGCGTAAAGCGGGTTATGGCAACCCCTTTCGTGCGGCCGAGAATATCGAGGGCATGCGGCAGGCCCGACGGGTCGCGCGGATTGAGGTCGCACTGGCTGGGATCGCCGGTGACGGCCATGCGCGAACCCTCACCGAGTCGGGTCAGCACCATCTGCATCTGGGCGCGCGAGGTGTTCTGGGCCTCGTCGACCACGATGAAGGCCCGGTTCAGCGTCCGGCCGCGCATGAAGGCGATCGGTGCGACCTCGATGCGGCCGTCCTCGCGCATCTTTTCGAGCTGGCTGCGTCCCAGCGTATCGGCAAGCGCATCCCAGACCGGCAGAAGATAGGGATCGACCTTCTCGGTCAGATCGCCCGGCAGAAAGCCGAGCTTTTCGCCCGCCTCGACCGCGGGGCGGGTGATGATCAGCTTCTCGACCTTGCGCTGGACCAGCAGCGAGGCGCCATAGGCGACCGCGAGCAACGTCTTGCCGGTCCCGGCCGGGCCGACGCCGAAGATGAGGTCGTAATCGCGATCATTCTTGAGCGCGCGCACGTAGTGGCGTTGCCCGTCCGTACGGGCAATGAGACTGGAGCCCCGCGGCACACGAATGACGCCGTCATCGGGGCCGCCATCATCCGGCTCGTCGCTCATGCGCAGGGCCGCGCGCACGGCCGCTTCATCGCAGGTCAGGCCATGCTCGAGCGAGGCATAAAGGCGCTTCAACGCCCGCTTGGCGTCGTCACGGGCCTGCGAATCCTCGCCAGCGATGAGAACCTGGCCGCCGCCGGGCGCACTGATCCGCACGCCGAGTTCCTGCTCGACGATCATGAAGAAACGATCGCCGGCGCCGGCCATGCCGCGCAGCCGCTCGCCATCCTCGAAATGCAGGCTGTCGGTCGGTTCGCGTCGCGGCTTGGTGGCGCGCTTGCGCGTGGAGGAGCGGTCCGCGGTCACGCAGCACTCCGTTCGCCGCCGACGAGACGTCCGGTCAGCGCATTGCGCGACGCGGCCTCGATCTCGACATCGGCGATCTTTCCGAGCAGCTCGGCTGGCGCATCGACATGAACCGACTGCAGATAGGGGCTGCGGCCATGAAGCTGGCCCTCGAGACGTCCCGCCTTTTCGAAAAGCACCGGCAGGGTGCGGCCGATCTGGCTCTCATTGAAAGCGACCTGCTGCCGATTGAGCAGGTCCTGCAGCACCGCCAGGCGCTCGGTTTTCACCGCTTCGTCGACCTGGTTGAACATGGCCGCACCGGGCGTGCCCGGGCGCTTGGAATACTTGAACGAGAAACAGGAAGCGTAATTGACCTGACGCACCAGATCGAGCGTTGCCTCGAAATCCGCGTCCGTCTCGCCCGGGAAGCCGACGATCATGTCGCCGGAAATGGCGATGTCCGGCCGCGCTGCGCGCAGGCGTTCGATCGTGGCGAGATAGTCCTCCGCCGTATGCTGGCGGTTCATGGCCTTGAGGATCTTGTCCGAACCCGCCTGAACCGGCAGGTGGAAATAGGGCATCAGCTTCGGCGTATCCGCGAAGGCATTGATGAGATCGTCATCCATGTCGCGCGGGTGCGAAGTGGTGAAGCGGATACGCTCGATGCCGCCGATCAGGGCAAGGTGGCGGACCAGCTGGCCCAGCCCCCAGGGGCCGTCGGCCTCGGACCCGGCCGGCGGTTCGCCGTGGAAGGCATTGACGTTCTGACCAAGCAGCGTGACCTCGCGCACGCCCTTGGCGGCCAGAGCCCGGACCTCGGCGACGATCTGGTCGACCGGCCGGGACCATTCGGCACCGCGGGTATAGGGCACCACGCAGAAGGTACAGAATTTGTCGCAACCCTCCTGCACGGTGACGAAAGCGGTGTAACCCTCCACCTGGCGCTCATTGCCCAGCGTGTCGAACTTGTCCTCGACCTCGAACTCGGTATCCAGCGCCTCGCCCTTGGCTCGGTGCGCCTGGGCGATCAGTTCGGGAAGCTTGTGATAGGTCTGCGGTCCGACGACGAGATCGACGACCGGTGCGCGCTTCATGATCTCCGCGCCCTCGGCCTGGGCCACGCAGCCGGCCACGGCGATGGTCATACCGCCCGCGGCGGCCTTTTCTTCCTTCAGCGGACGCAGCCGGCCCAGCTCGGAATAGACCTTCTCGGCCGCCTTCTCACGGATATGGCAGGTATTGAGAATGACCAGATCCGCCCCGTCCGGCTCCTCGGCCGGCTCATAGCCGAGCGGGGTCAGAACATCCTTCATCCTCTCGGAATCATAGACATTCATCTGGCAGCCATAGGTCTTGATGAAAAGGCGTTTGCGCGTCGTGCTCATGAAACCTGCATCGCCTGGGTCTCAGGCGCGTATCCTACTGCGGCCGGGACCTGCGGATCTGCAGGTCCGGGAAGCCGCGCGTTATGATGGATATGGGGGCTGAACGCAAGGCCTGCCAGTCGATCACGCCTCGCGCCGCAGCTACTCCGCCGGACCAGCGGCTTCGCGCTGCTCGCTCAGCGAAACCTGGCGCGCGTGCGGGCCCGGATCGTGCCGGCGGGCACTCAGCCCGATGACAAGCGCGATCAGGGTCAGGCCCGAGGCGAGCAGGAAGGGCGCGCCGGCAAAGGTCACGACTGCCTCGTCGGACGAGAAATGCGAGAACATGCGCGACATGACGAGAGGCCCGATGATCATGGACAGGCTCTGAAGCGAGGTCATCGCCCCCTGCAGCTCGCCCTGGGCGTTGGGCGGAATGATGCGCGACATCACGCCCTGGAGCGCCGGCTGCCCGATCCCGCCCAGTGCGGCGAGCGCGATAATGGCGTAGACCATCCAGCCCTGCGTCGCGAAGCCGTACGCAGCATAGGCCAGGACGGCGAGAATGAGCGAGATAGTGATCGCCCGCCACTCGCCCAGTTTGGGAACGAGAATGCGCGTCAGCCCGCCCTGCACGATAGCCGAGGTCAGACCGACCGCCATGAGCGAGAGGCCGATCTCCTTCGGGCCCCAGCCGAACTTGAAGTCGGAGTAATAGGCCCAGATCGCCGGATAGACGGCATGCCCCAGCAGCATCAGGAAGATCGCGCTCATCAGGACCAGCACGGCCGGATATTTGCGGATCTGGATCAGCGAGCCCAGCGGATTGGCCCGGCGGATATCGAAGGGACGCCGGTTTTCCGGCTTCAGCGTCTCGGGCAGGACGATCAGCCCGTAGACGAAATTGGCGCCCGCCAGCATCGCCGCCGCGAAGAAGGGTGCGCGCGGCCCGAAATTATCGCCGAGTAAACCGCCGATGGCCGGTCCGAGCGTGAAGCCGACGCCGAAGGCGGCGCCGATCAGGCCGAAGCGCGCGGCGCGTTCTTCCGGCGGGGTGATGTCGGCGATGAAGGCATTGGCGGTGGAATAGCTCGCCCCGAAAACGCCAGCCAGCAGGCGGCCCACGAGGAGCAGCCAGAAGACCGGCGCAAAACCCATGATCAGATAATCGATCGTGAAACCGCCAAGCGCAGCCAGCAGGACCGGCTTGCGGCCGAAACGGTCGGACAGACCGCCCACGATCGGCGCGAAGACGAATTGCATGCCGGCATAGGTCACCATCAACCAGGCGCCCAGCACGGCGGCGTTATTGGCGCGAAGCCCGGTCAGCTCCTCGATCAGTTCCGGCATGACGGGGATGATCAGGCCGAAGCCGATCATGTCGATCAGGACGGTAATGAAGATGAAGATGACGGCATGCTTGCCGGTCGGGCGCACGGACATCGCGTTTCCCTGGTCGGACGCGGACGAGGCAGGGACCTAGTCGTCGGTACCCTTCAGAGGCACGCCGTAAAGCTCGAGGCGGTGATCCACAAGCTTGTAGCCCAGCTTGCGGGCGATCGCTTCCTGCAACTGCTCGATCTCTTCATTGACGAATTCCACGACTTCACCGGACTTGAGGTCGATCAGATGGTCGTGATGCTCGTCGCCGACTTCCTCATAGCGCGACCTTCCGTCGCGGAAATCGTGCCGCTCGATAATGCCGGCTTCCTCGAACAGGCGGACAGTCCGGTAGACCGTCGCGAGCGAAATGCGCGGATCCTCCGCCGCGGCGCGGCGGTGCAATTCCTCGGCGTCGGGGTGGTCGTCAGACTCGGACAGCACGCGCGCAATCACGCGTCGCTGGTCCGTCATACGAAGGCCCTTGTCGATGCAGAGTTTTTCGATTCGATCCGGCATTGGCGATTTCCCTGGTCGGTCATTCGAGAAATAGGCGCTCAGGCAGGGTGATGTCCATCTCCGGACAGCCATTTTTCGAGTACGCAGGCATCCGCCCCGTCGGCGTAGTAGCGCCGCCGCCGCCCTATCTCCGAGTAACCTGCTTGGTCATACAGCCTGCGTGCCCGCATGTTTTCCGTGGAAACCTCCAGGAATAGACGGACAATCCCTGCGGATTCGAGACGTGTTTCCGCACCCTGCAACAAGCAGTGCCCCAACCCCTGCCCGCGCGCATCGGGATCGACGCAGACGGTCAGGACTTCCGCTTCGTCTGCGGCCGCACGGACCAGAATGAGGCCGGTGGGCGCGGTCGGCGGCCCGGTGACCAGGCCTGTCATCCCCGGCAATTGCAACATGGCGGCAAATTCGGATTCGCCCCACCCGGTGGCGAAACAGCGATCGTGAAGATCGGCCAGCGCCGCCGCCGACTGGGCTGTCACCGCCTCTGCCGCGGCACCGGTCTTTGCGCGACTCATGCCGGCTCGACGCCGCCGGGCAGCTTCGCGTCCGGCGGGCGGGCATAGAAGGGCGAGGGCAGGTCTTCGGCCGGATCGGCCACCGCGACGAGATCGAGCAGGGCCGAGATGTCGAGCGCCTCCGGTCCGACCTGATGGTAACCGGCAGAACGGGCCAGATGAGCGCCGGGCCCTGTGACGGCCAGCGCATCCGGACCCCCCAGCACACCGAGACGATCGGCGATTTCACCCTGGGGGAGACGCTGCGTTTCGCCCGGAGCATCGGGACTTGCCCAGAACTGGAGGATGGCTTCGCCGCGCCTTGCATCATGGATGGCCGCCACCGGCCCGGACGCTGCGCTGGCGCGCACGAAGACCGCCAGATTGGAGATCCCGACGATGTCCGCACCGCAGGCCAGGGCGAGCCCGCGCGCAAAGGCGACACCCACACGCGTCCCGGCGAAGCTGCCCGGCCCGACCGTCACCCCGATCCGGTCCAGATCGGCAACTTTCACCTCTTCATCGGCCAGCAGGTCGGCGACCATCGGCGCCAGGCGCTCGGCATGGCCACGGCCGATCGGATCGATGCGTACGGCATCGTCCCGGCCGGTCAGGCGCAAGGCAACGGAACAGTTGCTGCCGGTGGTATCGATGGCGAGAATCGTCATGCGGGCGGTTTAGCCGGTTTTCCGCGCCAGGTCGAAGCCCGCGCGAGAAATGAGACCGAACCTATTCAACCGCCTCGACGGCCTGGACTTCGGGAATATAGTGCTTGAGCAGGTTCTCGATGCCGGCCTTCAGCGTCATCGTGGAGGACGGGCAGCCGGAGCAGGCACCGCGCATTTTCAGGCGCACGGTTCCACTGTCCGCAATGAAGGAATGGAAGAGGATATCACCGCCGTCCTGAGCCACGGCCGGGCGCACGCGCGTATCGATCAGCTCGATGATTTCCTTCACCAGGCCTTCGCTCTCGCCCTCATAGGCCGCATGGCCGGAATCGAGCTCGGCCTCGCCCAGGATGGGGCGGCCGGACTGCAGACCGTCCATGATCGCACCAAGCAGGAAGGGCTTGATGTGATCCCAGTCACTGGCATCGGTCTTGGTGATCGCGATGAAATCCTCACCGAAGAAGACCGTGCTCACGCCGTCGACCAGGAAAAGATCCGAGGCCAGCGGCGAGACCTGTGCGTCCTGCTCGTTCTCGAATTCACGTGGACCGGCTGGCGATATCTCGCGCCCGGGCAGGAATTTCAGCGTGTTCGGGTTTGGTGTTGCTTCGGTCTGGATGAACATGACGGCCTCCTGCCCCTCAGTTGGCGTTCTTTTGGCCCGCGTTCAACCATGCTGGCAGTAGGGATGTCAGATCAGGGCGTCGATTTCCGACTTGTCCATATCGCCGGGAACCACGGTGACAGGGACCGTCCGGCCATTGAACAACCCCTTGCCGCGCGCCAGCGCCGACACCAGCGGCCCGGGGCCTTCCGACGAGGGAGACGCCCCGAGAATGAGCAGTGATATCAGCGGGTCTTCCTCAAGCACGCGGGCCAGGACCTCGCGCCGCTCGCCTTCGCGCAGCAGCAGCTCCGGACGCTCTCCGGTTACGGCTTCGGCATCTTCCGCCATGGATTCCAGCAAGGCCTCGGAGGCCGCCTCCGCCTCGCGCTTGGCGGTCTCGGCGACGCCGATCCAGTGATTGAAATCGCCGGGCTCGTGACTGGCCAGTATGGTAACGTGCGCACCGGTCGCCTGCGCACGGCGCGCAGCAAAGTAGAGCGCGGTGCGGCATTCGATAGTATCGTCGGCGACGACGAGAAATTTGCGATTGCTGTTCGGCATGCGCGCGGAGTTTGGCCGGTTCCGCCCGGCACGTCCAGCAAATGCTTGCAACGCACGGGTTCGAAGGGGGAAATCATGGATTTAGCCGAGCACAGGGACCGTCGCCATGCCGGTACGCGGGCCGGAGTTTTCCGTCTCACCGAGCGCGCCGTCGAACGCTTCGACGAGAGCGGCGAACGCATCGGTGAAATTCAGCTCGACCATGTCGGCGAAGTCCGGCTTGCGGTCGAACTCGCCGGTCAGACGAGCCAGGTCGTCTGCCGCATCAAGGACAATGAAGGCCATGAACTGGCCTTCGGCTCCATGTTCTGGAAAGGGCCGGGCCGATACGACTCGACGATCGACACCTTCCAGCCCTTCCTGCGTGCCCTGCACCAGGCGCTGCTCCCGCATCGCGAGCGCATCCGCTTTGTGGAGGGGCAGACGGTGATGTTCATGCTCGTCATGTTCGCGACCGGTACGGCGATCGCCGTGATCAGCGCCCTGGCCTTCGTCTACATCTTCCTCATGCGGGAAAATGCCTACGGGCTGGCGCTTCTGCTCGGCGTTTTCGTGGGCGGGGCGCTGATGCGGATTTTCTGGCCCAAGGGCCCGAAGGCCTACGACCCGGAATTCTACACGCGCGAACCGGCCAGCTGAGGGGACACGCCCCTCAGTGATCCATCGGCATGGGCAGGGGCGTTGCCGTCACGGTAAAACGGACCGGAATCTCGCCTGCTCGCTCGAAGACCAGCACACCTTCGACCCTGCTACCCTCGGCGACCGGCGCCAGGCCGAACACCATGAGGTGCAGTCCGCCGGGCGCGAAAACCAGCGGGAGCGTACTGTCGATGCGCTGCGGCCCGACCGGGCGCATCTGCATCATGCCGTTTTCGGCCATGACATGACCGTGCAGCTCGACACGTTCGGCGCCCTCGATACGCGCCGCGACGAGATTGTCGGCAGTGCCGTCTTCCAGCATGGCGAAGAAATAGGCGGCCGTGACGTCGCGGCCTTCCGGGTGCGGGCGCATCCACGCGACAGGAACCGAAACGACCGGAATCACGCCGTCATCGGGGAGGGGTGCTGCGTCTTCGGCATCCGTCATGGCATGTCCGGGCATGGCGTGGTCCGCCATCTCCCGGCCATCCATCGAGGTCGCATCCATGTCGTATTCGGCTTCGCCATCCTGCGGCTGGCCGCAGGCGGCTAGAGCAAGGATGGACAGTCCGGCAAGAAAGGCACGCATCGGAATTCTCCCTGGCAAGGCATGAAGGCATAGCCCATGGCCTGGACACGGTCAGCGCGACCAATCGTCCGGCCAGCACCGTGGGCGCAGCGGCTCGGCGCGCCTAATGCCCCCAATAGCCGATAGCGCGCTTCGCTTCCGCCACCACCGGTGCAGCCACTTCCCGGGCGCGCTCGGCGCCTTTTTCGAGAATGCGGTCGATTTCGGCCTTGTCGGTCAGCAGGCGGCGGTACTCGTCCGAGATCGGGGCGAGATACTGCACGGCCACCTCGGCCAGAGCCGGCTTGAAAACGCCGAAGCCCTGACCTCCGAATTCGCCAAGCACCGCCTCTTTCGTGGTCTCGGTGAGCGCAGCATAGATACCGACGAGGTTCGACGCCTCCGGGCGGCTGTCCAACTCGGCGACGCTCTCGGGCAGCGGTTCCGGGTCCGTCTTGGCCTTCTTGATCTTGCGCGCGATCTTGTCGGCATCATCCTCGATATTGATGCGGGAATTGTCCGACACGTCCGATTTCGACATTTTCGACGTCCCGTCGCGCAGGCTCATGATGCGAGCGCCCGGCCCCTGGATGATGGGATCGGGGACCGGGAAAAGCGCTTCGCCATCGCCGTAATCGCGATTGAACCGGGCTGCGATATCGCGGCTCAGCTCCAGATGCTGTTTCTGATCTTCGCCCACCGGCACTTCGGTCGCCTTGTAGACGAGGATGTCGGCCGCCATCAGCACGGGATAGGTCAGCAAGCCGACCGACACCCGCTCCTTGTCCTTGCCGGACTTGTCCTTGAACTGGGTCATGCGCTCGAGCCAGCCCAGACGGGCGACGCAATTGAAGACCCAGGCGAGTTCCGCGTGCGCAGGCACGGCAGACTGGGCGAAGAGCGCGCTCTTTTCCGGATCGATCCCGGCGGCGATATAGGCCGCGGAAACCGCCCGCACGGCGTCGGGCAAAGCTTTGGGGTCGTGCGGCATGGTCGTGGCGTGCATGTCGACCACGCAATAGAAGCACTCGCGCTCGGGATCGTCCTGCAGGCCCACCCAGTTCTTCAGCGCACCGAGATAATTGCCGAGATGAAGCTGACCGGTCGGCTGCATGCCGGACAGGACGCGTTTCGGACCCTTGTAGTCGGTGGGCGTGTCACTCATGGGAAAGCCTTTGAAGCGATAGGAAACTCGCCAGCGGTCTTAGCCCCGCCGCCAGCCCTGCTCAAGAGCGCTTGAGCGCCTGGCGCACCTCGCTGATGCGAAGCGCGCCGGTCACGAGGGCGCCGAGACCGTAAACGCCGGCGCCGGCAGCGCAGATAACGAGGAGGCCGAGCAATGGATAGCCGAACGCAAAATCGATAACGCGCCCTGCATGCCGATCAGCGTAGATTAGGAACGCAACCATAAAACCGCAGGCGAGCAGGATTCTCGGAAGCTTCGACAGGACGCGTGCGTCGGGCTTGAAGAGACCTCGTCTCGCCAGCGTCGCGGCCAAGAGGCCAGCATTTACCCAACCGGCCACCGAAGTTGCGATTGCGAGCCCGACGAAGCCGAGTGGCCCGAAAAATAAACCAATACCGAGCAACAAATTGATCACGACGCCCGCGGTCGCAAACTTCATCGGCGTCACAGTGTCCTCGCGGGCAAAGAATCCCGGCGACAGCACCTTGATGAGGACAAACGCCGGCAAACCTATCGCGAATGGAACCAGCGCTTCGCTCACCATGATCACGTCATTGGGTGTAAATTCATCGCCCTCATAAATTCCCATCACGATAAAATTCGGAATCGCGATCAACGCCGCTGCCGCAGGCAGAGTTAGCGCCATGGAAATTTCCAATGCGCGATTCATAGCATTGGACGCTGCTGGCAAATCGCCAGCCCGCAAGCGCGCCGACAGGGTGGGGAGCAGCACGACACCAATGGCAATCCCGATAACGCCCAGCGGCAACTGATACAATCGATCAGCGTAATAAAGCCATGACCGGGCGCCAATTTCGATCGTAGCGATCGCCGAGGTCACGAGGATGTTGATTTGAGTCACACCGGCCGCCAGCGCACCGGGTACGCCCAGCACGATGAGACGCCGTACATCTGGCGTTAGCCGCGGGAGTTGAAGGCTGAGGCGAATTCCAAGTGTTTGGCAGGCCGCAAAAAGCCAGACCAGCTGCATTAAGCCGGACACCGTAATACCGATGGACAAATGCAGAGCCAGATCGCGGCCGCCCTCCGGCGACAGCGCCAATATCGAGATCAGCGTGACATTGAGCAAAACGGGCGCAGCGGATGCCACGGCGAATTTGCCGTGAGAATTGAGAACACCGCTGAGCATAGCGGTCAGCGACATCATCAACAGATAAGGCATTGTGATCTGGGTCAGCAGCACTGCCAACTCAAATAAGCCGGGGTCGTCCACGAAGCCTGGCGCAAGTAGATACATAAGCCAGGGCATGCCCAGCTGTGCCGCAAGGACCAGGATGAACATGGCGGTCATCAGGACGGAAACGACTTGTCGCGCGAAGCGTTGCGCCTCAGTCAGGCCATTTCCCTCAAGCTTGCCAGCATAAAGCGGCACAAACGCCGAATTGAACGCTCCCTCAGCGAAGATGCGCCGAAACAAATTGGGGAATTGGAACGCGGTGAGATAGGCGTCCGTTATAGGCCCGGCGCCGAGCGCTTGTGCGAGCATTCGGTCCCGGACCAGCCCGAGAACACGGCTCGCCATGGTGAGAAGACCGACGACGGCCGTGGAGCGCAATAGCCGCATACCTACCTCAAAACACTGGCGCGAGCGCGGGCGATGCCGCGCTGGGCCGCTTTCTTGTCGAAGGCCGTCTCGCTCTCGCTGAACACGGCCAGGAGGCCCGTCCGCAGGCGCTCGGTCAGTGCCTCGTCATCGAGCTTTCTGCCATTGCAGGTCACGTAGAACACGTCCGTCGCCCGTTCGCCATAGCCGTCGATCTGGGCCGAAGTAAGAGCCAGTCCCTCATCCGCGAGCACATCGGCGAGATCAGCCAGGAGGCCGGGCCGGTCGCGTCCGGACGCCTCGACCACCGTGGCCTGTTCGGCGATCTGGTTGGAAATCGTCACGGCCGGCGTCACGCGGAAGGCCGCATCGCGGCGCTTGAGCGCCGCCGGGCTGCGCCGGCGCACCGTGATCTCGCCGGTCGCCACTTCGCGCAGATAGGCGACCAGCGCCTGGCGCTGGCGGGCGTCGTGAATGCCGTAGGGCTGTCCTGCCGCATCCTGGATGTAGAAAATGTCGAAGACCTGGCCGGACCGGGTCGTGTTGATCGTCGCGCCCACGACATCGGCCCGCATCTCCGCAAACGCCGCCACGATATCGGCGAAGACCCGGTCACGGTCGGGCGACCAGATCATCACCTCCGTCGCCGAGCGCCGCCGGTCGACCCGCACCGAAGCCGAGGTGGTTTCGCCGGCCTCCCAGGCATGACGCACGAAGGCGGCATGGCGAATACGATCCTCACGTGAAAAGGTGACCCAATAGCTGTCGCTGTGTTCGGCTGTCCACCAGTCGGCGAACTCGGCATTGAGACGCTCCAGCGAACCGCGCAGATCCTCACGGGCCAGTTCGGCACGATCGGCCAGGGTCTTCTGGGCCGCCTGCAGCGTATCGCCTTCCTCGGCGAGCACGCGCTCCGTGGCGCCGTAGAGATCGCGCATGAGCTGGCCCTTCCAGCCATTCCACACGCCCGGACCGACCGCGCGGATATCGACCACGGTCAGCACGGTCAGAAGACGCAGGCGCTCGATGGTGCCGATCGCATTGGCGAAATCGACGACGGTACGCGGATCCGACAGGTCGCGCCGCTGCGCCGTATCGCTCATGAGAAGGTGGTTCTCGATCAGCCAGGCCACCAGTTCCCGCTCGTCCTCTCCAAGACCGAGCCGGTCACAGGCCGACCGCGCACGCTGCCCGCCCTCGATGCACTGATCGCCGGCGCCCTTGCCCGTATCGTGGAGCAGGACGGCAAGGTGCAGGGCGCGGCGATTCTGGATTTCGTGCACGACGCGGCTGGAAAGCGGGTGATCCACCGGGTGCAGACCGTCCTCGATCTCGCGCAACAGCCCCAGCGCCTGCAGCGTATGCTCGTCGACCGTATAGCGGTGATACATGTTGAACTGGGTGCGCGCGACGATATCGCCGAATTCGGGGATATAGCGGCCCAGCACACCGGCCTCGGTCATCATGCGCAGCACCGCCATCGGCGCCGGACTGTCCAGCAGCACCGCGAAAAAGGCGCGCGCGGCCCGCGGGTCGCGCCGGAAATCATCGTCGATCAGGTGCAGCGTCCGGCCGATCCGCGCCACGGCCTCGGGATGCAGGTCCAGCCGCCGCGACGCCGCGACATGGAAGAAACGCATAAGCCGGATCGGCTCCTCGCGGATCTGCGTGGCATGGGCGAAATCGAGCCGGCCCTCGCGGACAATGAATTCGCCGACATCGGCATCTTCTTCGGATTCCATGCCCGGCGGCAGGAAACGCGCCAGCCCTTTCGGCTTGGACTTCCAGGCATCGGCTTCCAGCTTGGCGCAGACCAGGCGGGTCAACGCGCCCACATCCATGGCGGTGCGGAAATAGTGCCGCATGAAAAGCTCGACGCCGCTTTCCGTCTCTTCGTCCTCGAACCCCATGCGCGCCGCGATTTCCGGCTGCAGATCGAAGGTCAGACGCTCGTCCTTGCCCCCCGCCAGTTCGTGCAGGTGGAAGCGGACTGTCCACAGGAAATCATCGGCCTGGACGTAGCGGCTCACATCCTCGACCGAGAGCAGGCGCGTCCCGACCCAGCGCTCGAACGCGTCGGCGCCGTAGAGAAATTGCGCCAGCCAGCGGATCAGCTGAAGGTCGCGAAGGCCGCCCTTGCCGGATTTGAGATTGGGCTCGACCGTATAGCGCGAGCGGCCCGCCTTCTCGATACGGGCATCGCGTTCGCGCAGCTTGGCCTCGACGAATCCCGGCAGGTCGATTGACACCACTTCGTCGCGAAAGCGCTGCGCGAGCAGGGTGGTCACGGTCTCGTCGCCCGCCAGGTGACGCAGACTCAGCAAGGCCGTGCGTTCGGAAGGGTCTTCCCCCGCCAGGTCCAGGGTTTCCTGGATCGTCCGGCAAGCCCCGCCGCCGACATCGATCTTGAGATCCCAGAGCGCATACAGAAACCGTTGCAGGAAGTCGTCGCAGGCCTCGCCTGTCCCGTCGGGACGGATCAGCATGAGGTCGACATCCGAGGCCGGTGCGAGCTCCCCCGCACCGAATCCACCCTGGGCACACAGCGCGATGCCCCCGGCTCCGTCCGGGTCGTCCGACGCCATTGAGTCGAAAAGCGCGTGCAGGCAGACGCTGACGCCGTCGGCGAGCGTCTTCGCGGCCAGGGCACCGCCCCCGGCACCGGACAGCTCGTCCACGGCATGCTCGCGAAATCGATCGAGGGCGGCCTTCACCTCGGCGAGACCCGCGGCCCGGGCCGACGGCGAGCCCCAGCCTTCCTGCGCCACCGCAGCGGCAAGCTGGGCGCGCAGTTTGAGGGCATCGAGCGTGGCGGGCAGGACGGACGGGCTCATGATGGGGCCAGCTTAGAGCAGGGCGGCAAGGTGCGTCACGTCTTCTTGACCATGCCACGGAGTGCATAGACGAGATCGAGCGCCTCGCGCGGGGTCAGACCGTCCGGATCGATCTCCGAGAGGCGCGTCTCGACCTCCGAGACTGCCATGACGGGTTCCGGTTCGACAGTCGCGAAAAGGGGCAGTTCGGCGAGGGCGGCCGCCGGTGCGCCGTCAGATTCGAGACGCTCCAGGATAGACTGCGCACGCTTGATCGCAACGCCGGGCAGGCCGGCGCGGCGAGCGACCTCGATCCCGTAGGACCGGTCGGCCGCACCGGGGCCGACCTCGTGCAGGAAGACCAGCTCGCCCTTCCACTCCTTCGCCTTCAGGGACACGTTTCCGGCGGCATCCAGATCGTCGGCCAGCCGCGTCAGCTCGTGATAATGCGTCGCGAACAGCGCCCGGCAGCCATTGACCTCGTGCAGGTGTTCGGCGGCAGCCCAGGCGATGGAGAGACCGTCGAACGTGGCCGTGCCCCGGCCGATCTCGTCGAGAATGACGAAACTGCGCCCGGTCGACTGGTTCAGGATGGCCGCGGTCTCGATCATCTCCGCCATGAAGGTCGAGCGCCCGCGCGCCAGATCGTCGGCGGCACCGACACGCGAATAAAGCCGGTCGGCAATTCCGATACAGGCCGATCGCGCCGGCACGTAGCAGCCGGCCTGGGCCAGCATGAGAATGAGGGCGTTCTGGCGCAGGAAGGTCGATTTACCGGCCATGTTCGGACCGGTGACGAAGGTCAGGCGTGCGGCCTTGGACCCGGACCCGTCCAGCTGGCAGTCATTGGGCGTAAAACGGCCCTCGCCGCTGCGCTGTAGAGCCCGCTCGACCACCGGATGCCGGCCCCCATCGACCGTGAACACCGTGCTCGCCTCGATCTGCGGGCGGCAGGCCTGCGTCTCCTCGGCCCATTCGGCCAGCGCCGCGGAGACGTCGAACTCAGCCAGGGCCCGCGTCGCCTCACGGATCGCGTCGGCCTGCGCCTCGACCCGCTCGCGCAGCGCGGCGAAAGTCTCCAGCTCCATAGCCAGGGCACGTTCGCCCGCACTGGCGATCCTCGCTTCCAGATCGGCCAGCTCGGTCGTGGTAAAGCGCACGGCATTTGCCATGGTCTGGCGATGGATGAATTGCTCGTCGCCCATCAGCGCATCGGCATTCTTCGCCGTCACCTCGACGAAATATCCGAGCACATTGTTGTGCTTGACCTTGAGGGCATTGACGCCCGTCGCCTCGGCATAGGTCTGCTGCAGACCGGCCACGACCCGGCGGGACTCGTCGCGCAGCTTGCGGGCTTCGTCGAGTTCGGCCTGCCAGCCCTCCGCCACGAAACCACCATCGCGCGCCATCAGGGGCGGCTCGTCTACGATCGCCCGCTCGAGATCCGAAACGAGCGCCGACAACTCGGTCTTGTCGGCCAGTGTGAGTGCCGTCAGGCCTTCGGCGATCAGGGCGGGCGGGCTGTCGATCGCTTCGCGGTGCAGACGCGCCGCGATGAGCTCGCCCTCCTGCAGGGCGGCAGACAGGGATTTGAGGTCGCGCGGACCGCCCCGCCCCAAAAGCAGACGCGACAGGGCGCGTTCGGCATCTCCGGCAGGCTTGAGCCGGTCGCGCAGCTCGCGCCTGATATCCGCGGCCTGCTCGAAGAAGGCGATGGCGTCGAGACGGCGCTCGATCTGATCGGGATCGGTCAGCGGACGCGCCAGCCGGTCGGCCAGACAGCGCGCCCCGGGCGCCGTGACCGTGCGGTCGATCGCGTCGAGCAGCGAGCCCTGTCGCTGTCCGGACAGGGTGCGCTCGATTTCCAGGCTCGCCCGCGTCGCCGGATCGATGGAGAGCACACTGCCCTCTCTCGCCTGGCGCGGCGGCGACAGCTTGGCCGGCGCACCGGCCTGGGACAGCGCCAGATAGTCGAGCAAAGCGCCCAGTGCCGAGCGTTCGGCCCTGGAGAAGTCGCCGAATGCGGTGAGCTCCTGGACCCTGAACTGCTCCTTGAGCTGCCGCTCGGCGGAATTCACGTCGAACTTCGCGCGCGGCAGCGGTGTCAGCGTCGCCCGCGGTGCGAGGCCCGCCGCTTCGCCGAAACCGGTCTCCTCGACCAGAAGCTCGGCGGGGTTCATCGCGGCCAGCTCGGCGGCAATGGCGGCCGGCGTCACCCCACTGACCACGAACTCGCCGGTCGAGACATCCGCCCAGGCGATCGCCGCCTCGCCGCTGGCATGGCGCGCGAGGGCCGCGATCCGGTTGGCGGACCGCGGATCCAGAAGCGAGTCCTCGGTCAGTGTGCCGGGCGTCACGACGCGCGTGATTTCCCGGCGCACGACGGCCTTGGAACCACCGCGCGCCTTGGCCGCCTTTGGGTCCTCGGTCTGCTCGCCGACCGCGACCTTGAAGCCCGCCTTGATGAGACGGGCGAGATAGGCTTCAGCGGTCGCCGCAGGAACGCCGCACATCGGAATGGGCTCGCCCTGATGCTCGCCGCGCTTGGTCAGCGCGATATCGAGCGCCGCCGCGGCCCGCACGGCGTCGTCGAAGAAGAGTTCGTAGAAATCCCCCATCCGGTAGAACAGCAGCGCATCGCCCGGTGCCGAGGCACGCAGGGCCAGATACTGCTCCATCATGGGCGTCGCGCCCTCCGCCGAGGGAAAGCTGCGATTGATCGGGACAGGAAGGGTGGAATGTGCGTTCATCGGTGCGGACGGTGGCGAGGTTTCACCTTGCGTGCAAGGGCCGGAAGCGGCTAGAGCGCTTCTAGTCGGGGAATAATCTGGAAACAAGGACATCGGCGATGAACGACAGAACGAGCCATGTTGAGGACGACGAAGCGCTCGCCTTTCACCGCGAGCCCGTTCCGGGCAAGCTCGCCCTGTCTCCGACCAAGCCGATGGCCACACAGCGCGACCTGTCGCTGGCCTATAGCCCCGGCGTCGCTGCGCCTGTGAAGGCGATCGCCGAGGATGCGGACAAGATCTACGACTACACCTCGAAGGGGAATATGGTCGCCGTGATCTCCAACGGCACGGCCATTCTCGGGCTAGGCGATCTCGGCGCCATGGCCTCCAAGCCGGTAATGGAAGGCAAGGCGGTGCTGTTCAAGCGCTTCGCCGACATCGACGCCATCGACATCGAGGTCGAGGAGAACGATGCGGACGCCTTCATCGAATGCGTCAAGCGCATCGGCAATACGTTCGGCGGCATCAATCTGGAAGACATCAAGGCGCCGGAGAGCTTCATCGTCGAACAGCGCCTGCGCGAACTGCTCGACATTCCGGTCTTCCATGACGACCAGCACGGCACGGCCATCATCTCCGCCGCCGGCATTCTCAACGCCTGTCACCTGACCAATCGCCGGATCGAGGACCTCAAGGTCGTCGTCAACGGCGCCGGCGCCGCGGGCATTGCCGTGCTGGAACTGCTCAAGGCCATGGGTGTACGATCGGAGAATGCGCTCCTGTGCGATTCCAAGGGCGTGATCCACAAGGACCGCGACAATCTCAACCAGTGGAAGGCCGCCCACGCCGCCGACACCGACAAGCGCTCGCTCGCCGATGCGCTGGAGGGCGCCGACTGCTTCCTCGGCCTCTCCGTCGCCGGTGCCGTCAGCCAGGACATGGTCAAGTCCATGGCCGACGAACCGATCATCTTCGCCATGGCCAATCCGGATCCGGAGATCACGCCGGAGGATGTCGCCGCGGTTCGCGACGATGCCATCATGGCAACCGGCCGTTCGGACTATCCCAACCAGGTCAACAATGTCCTTGGTTTTCCCTACATCTTCCGCGGTGCGCTCGATGCGCGCGCCCGGACCATCAATGAGGAAATGAAGATCGCCGCGGCCCAGGCGATCGCCGCCCTGGCCAAGGAAGACGTACCGGACGAGGTCGCTGCGGCCTATCACGGCGCACGCCCGAAATTCGGCAAGGACTACATCATTCCATCGCCTTTCGACCCGCGCCTGATCTCCTACGTGCCGCCCTATGTGGCCCAGGCTGCGATGGATTCCGGCGTGGCCCGCAAGCCGGTCCCGGACATGCAGGCCTATCGCGCCTCTCTGGCCCGCCGCCTCGACCCGACTGCCGCCCTGCTGCAGCGCATCCAGGGCGCCGTGATGGGGCATGGCCGCCGCATCGTCTTTGCCGAAGGCGAGGAGCCCTCGGTTATCCGCGCCGCCTACGCTTTCCAGAATCAGGAATTGGGCAAGGCCATCCTCGTCGGCCGCGAGGAAGTCGCGCGTGCCAACATGCGTCAGGTCGGCGTGCCGGAAGACGCCATCGAGATCGTCAATGCGCGGCTTTCGGATCATAATTCCGACTATGCCGACTTCCTCTACGCGCGCCTTCAGCGCCAGGGCTATCTGCGCCGCGATGTGCAGCGTCTGGTCAATAACGACCGCAATGTCTTCTCCGCCTGCATGGTGAAACTGGGCGATGCGGACGGCATGGTAACGGGCACAACCCGTGCCTATGACGCGGCCCTGCGCGACATCCGCCTCGTGCTGGACCCGATCGAGGGACAGCGGGTGATGGGCATGTCGATCGCGCTCGCCAAGGGGCGCACCCTCTTCATCGCCGACACGAACGTGGCCGAATTCCCGGACGAGCACGCCCTGGCCGATATCGCCTGCGAGACGGCGGCCGCCGCCCGCGGCTTCGGCTTCACGCCCCGCGTGGCCTTCCTGTCCTATTCCACCTTCGGCAATCCGTCCGGCGACCGTTCGGACAAGCTGCAGGAAGCGGTAAAGCTGCTCGACGGGCGCGATGTGGATTTCGAATACGAAGGCGAGATGAATGTCGATGTGGCGCTCGATCCGTCACACCGCTTCCTCTACCCCTTCTCGCGCCTGAAGGGGCCGGCGAACGTGCTGGTCATGCCGGCCATCCACTCCGCCTCCATTGCGACCAAGCTCCTGCGCGTGGCCGGTGGCGCGACCGTGATCGGCCCGATGCTGCTCGGCGTAGAGAAACCCGTCCAGATCGCCCGCCTCGGCGCCTCGGTCAGCGAGATCACAACGCTTGCCGCCCTCGCCGCCTACGATCCGGAAAAGCACGACGTGGATACGGGCCTGGCGGAGTAAGCGAAACTGCTAGTCGACGGTTTCGCGCTCGGCGAATTTCTCCTCGCCTCGGGCACCCGGTGGGCCGTAGCGCGCAACGACGAGCAGGACGATCGCAGCCGGGATCGTCCAGCCCGCTGTGACCACGAAGAAGGTCACCCAACCGACCGCGTCCGCGAGCACGCCGGAGAAGCCGGACAGGAATTTCGCGAAAAGCGCGTAGAAGGAACTGACGAGCGCATATTGCGTCGCCGCATTCGCCGGATCGACCAGGCTCGACAGATACGCGATGAAGACGGTTGTGACGAAACCGCCCGCTAGATTGTCGCCCACGATAGCAACGGTGAGCTTCCACACTTCGTCCGGCTGGGCCGTTGCGGCCAGCCAGGCAAAGGCACCATTGGTGATCAGCGTGATCAAAAGACCGATGACGAGCGCCTTCATCAAGCCGATGCGGTAAGCGACGATGCCTCCAACGAACAGCCCGAACATGGTTGCCGCGAGACCCGGGCCGCTCTGGATACCGCCAACCACCGCACGGTCGAATTCGAGGTCCGAATAGAGCGGCGCGGCCATGACGCCCATGGTGAAATCGCTGATCCGGTAGAGCGAGATCAGCGCGATCACGACGATGATCCACCAGCCCAGCCGGTCAAAGAAGGCCTTGAAAGGCTCCCAGACAGCCCGAACCACTTTGAGGCCGAAACTGCCCTCAAGCTCACGCTTGCCCACGCCCGCTTTGGGCTCCTTCATCAGGAAGACGAGCGCGGCTGACAGGGCCATGGCAGCTGCCATGGTCAGGAAGGACAGGTTCCAGTTTGCCCATTCCGAAATGGCAAGGCCCAGACCGGAGGTCATGTAGGCGATGCGGTAGCCGAAGGAGTAGGCAGCGGCCATGTTGGCCTGCATGTCGTTCGGAGCGGATTCAATCCGCCAGGCATCGATCGAGACATCAAGCGTGGCACCGGAATAGGCGAGCAGAAGGGCGGCGATCACCACCGGGAACAGACTCCAGAGCGTTCTCATCTCGGCGAGGCGTTCGAAATGATCGTCGCTCTGCACGATTTCCAGCAGCCTCCGGTAATCCTCGGCCGGCACAAGCACGATCTCAGCGCCGTCCTCTCCGGAGACGGTCCGGACGCCCTCACGGAGCTGCGCAGCCTCCTCGACCGAGACGCGCTCATTCTCACTGTCCACGGCCAGCTGCAGGGAGTCGGAAAGGACCGCGTACTCTTCGAGGCTGATCTCGGCGAAACGCGTCCCGGTCTCGTCGCGCCGGTAGGACGCGCCGGTCGGGTCGGAAAAGGCGATCAGGACAAGGGCGATGACGGTTCCGGCTATCGCCGTGAATATCCAGGATCGCCGCGCACCGAGCAGCTTGTTGAGAAAGGGGATTTTCACCCGGTCGACCAGCGGCGCCCAGAGAAATTTGAGCGTGTAGGACAGGGTGACGAAGTAGAAGAAGCCGATGGTCGAACGGTCGATACCGGCATCGCGTAGCCAGTAGGACAGTTTCTGGAAGACCATGTAGAGCGGCAGGCCTGACGCGAAGCCGAGTACCAGCATGGAGAGCATGACCGGCGTACCGTAGACGGTGAGCGTCTTGAGCCAGGTCGTGCTCGTGGACGGTGTGCCGGCATCGGCAGGCGTGTTGGCCATCAGACTGAACTCCGCATGGGCTGGGGTCAGCGCATGCTGGCGCGCTTCTCGGTCCGGCACAAGCGGGAGAGGGCGGTGCCGAGCTTTTCCGGGTCGAGCGGCTTGGTCAGGAATTCGTCCATCCCGGCTTCAAGGCATAGCGAGCGGTCGGCTTCCGAGGCATTGGCGGTCAGGGCAATCAGGGGCAGGTCGAGACCGGCGGCGCGGATGGCGCGGGCCACGTCGGGCCCGTCGAGTGCGGGCATGCGCTGATCGAGCAGGGCCGCGTCGAACCGGCCGCCGAGCGCCGCATCCACGGCGCTGGCCCCGTCTCCGACGAGGGTGACATCAATGCCGATCCGCTCCAGACATTTTCGCGCGATCATCGCATTGACCGGGTCGTCCTCGGCCACGAGCAGCGAAAGGGAGGAAAGATCCACGGCCTCGGCACCGGACAGGCCATCCGGGCCTTCCGGCACTGCGTCCTCCCCGCTTCCGCCGAGCAGTCGATCGACCAGGCTGGCCGCCCGGATCGGCTTGACGAACCAGCCGTCTCCCGCAGTGCCCGCACCGGCAATCACGGCATCCTTCTCCGCTGGCGCCACCAATTGCCAGATCCGCTGCGCTCCGGCCTCGCGCGCCGGCCCGGCCCAGGCCGGATCGACCAGAATGTCGAGGCCGGACGCCGCCGCCAGTCGCGACGGATGGTCAATGACGACGATCTCGGCCCCCAGCGCTGCTAGCTGATCGGCCAGCGTCTCGCGCAGCACCGCGCTGGGGCCGGCAATGGCCAGGCGCTGCCCGGAAAGAGGTTCGCCATTGCGCAAACTCTGCACCGGCAGTTCGAACAATACCCAGAATTTGGCGCCCTCGCCGAGCTCGCTCTCCACGCCCATGGCGCTTTCCATCGCCTCGACGAGACGGCGCACCATGGCGAGACCGAGCCCGGCACCGCCCTCGGCGCCATTGCGCTCGGCCGCACCACGTTCGAAATGTTCGAACAGATGGGCCTGATCGGCTTCGGAAATCCCTGGACCGGTATCGGAGACGGAGAGGGCGAGGCGCGGCCTTCCCTCATTGTCCGGCGCATTGCTGACATCGATGCGCACGCCGCCCGTGTCAGTGAACTTCACCGCATTGCCTATGAGATTGAACAGGATCTGTTTGAGCCGCGCCGCGTCGCCCTCGACGACATTCGGCGCATCGGCGGCGAAAACGACGCCGATTTCCAGCCCCTTCTCATGGGCGCGCGGCGCTGCGAGTTCGACCGTTTCGCGGACCAGCTGATCGACATCGATGGGCTCGGGACGCAATTCCAGCTTTCCGGCCTCAAGCCGCGACAGGTCGAGAATGTCGTCGACCATGGCCAGAGCATGATCGGCGGACGCGGCGATCGAGCGGACGTAATCGGCCTGGTCGGGGCGTAGCGGTGTCGCATCGAGCAGGCGCGCCATACCCAGCGCGCCGGCCAGCGGCGTGCGCAATTCATGAGTCACGGCAGCGAAGAAGAGGGATTTGGCGTGCTGCGACGCCTCGAGATCGGCGTGCGCCTCGCGTCGGCTGGTGATGTCGCGGCCCATCGAGACCACGCCGCCATCTGGCAGGAGACGCTCGTCCCATTCGATCCAGCGGGCACCGGATCGCGTGCGCATCAGCATGTCGTAGCGGCGGCTGTCCTTGGCCGATGCCGGCGGTGCGACGGTAAACCAGCGGCCGACCCAGTCCGTCCGGCTCCCGCCGAAGGCCCGGGTGAAGGCTGTATTGACGTAAAGCACGCGACCGCTCGATCCGCGCACGAGAACGAGTTCGCCCGCAACGTCGAGCGCGGTTTCCAGCAGGCTGTCCACGCCGCTGGCCTCGCTGCGCGCCCCCGTGAGCCAGTCGGGCGCCGGGCGCGCATGGCTGCCCTGATCCTGATCGTCGTCGCTCATTCCTGTCCCGGCATGCCTTCCACTCGGTCCTGCAGGACAATTCCCTAGCAAATCGAGGTTAATGAAGCGTCGGCACGACCTGCTCCACTTGCCTCGACCGGCAAGCGGGGAAATGACAGCAGGACTGCCCTGCCCTCCCGCCGGCTCTGCCGATCCGGATAGCCCTCTGCAGACAGGTCTCAGGCGGAGGCGCGGCGGGGCTGCCCGGATCCGGCCGTGTTAGGCTTGGCGAGTCCGCGGCGGCAGGCCAACGCCTCTGCGATATGCACGCGCCGGACCGCATCCTGCCCGTCGAGATCGGCGATCGTACGGGCCACACGCAAGACCCGGTGATAGGACCGCGCAGTCAAGTTCTGCTGCGTGGCGGCGGTCTGGAGCAGGACCTCGCCGGACCGGTCCGGCTCGGCAACATGCTCAAGCTGGTCTGTCGGCAGATGTGCATTGAGACAACCGCGATCGGCCTGGGCGTCCCGCGCAGCCGCCACGCGGCGCGCGGCCTCGGCGCTGCCCTCGCTCGGCGCGGGCAGGGCGAGATCCGCCGGTGTCACTGCCGGAACGGCGATCTGCAGATCAATCCGGTCAAGCATGGGGCCGGAAATACGAGCCTGGTAGTCGATGGCGCAACGTGGTCCGCGCCGGCAACTCACGCCGTCATCGCCCCCGCCGCCACAGCGGCAGGGATTCATCGCGGCGATGAGCTGGAAGCGCGCGGGATAGGACACATGAGCATTGGCGCGGGCAACGGAGATCGAACCCGTCTCCAGCGGCTGGCGCAGACTGTCGAGCACCTGGGGATGGAATTCCGGCAATTCGTCGAGAAAGAGAACGCCGCGATGAGCCAGCGAGGCTTCTCCGGGACGGGCGCGGCTGCCGCCGCCGACCATGGCCGCCATGGAGGCCGAGTGATGCGGCGCGCGAAAGGGGCGGGTCCGCGTGAGTCGGCCGCGCTCGACGAGCCCCGCAACCGAATGGATCATGGAGACGTCCAGCAATTCTTCGGCCGAGAGTGCGGGCAGGAGGCCGGGCAGGCGTTCGGCCAGCATTGATTTGCCGGACCCCGGCGGACCGACCATTAGGAGATTGTGATGCCCGGCCGCCGCGATCTCGAGCGCCCGTTTGGCGCCCTCCTGACCCTTGACCTGCCGCAGGTCGACCGCACGATCCGGTTCCACGAGCTCTCCGGGAACCGGCCGGGATAGAACCTGGCTGCCCTTGAAATGATTGATGAGCTGGATGAGCGTGGCCGGGGCAAGGATGGGCAGGTCCCCGCCCGCCCAGGCGGCTTCAGGGCCACAGGCCTCCGGGCAGATCAGCTTGAGTCCTGTCGCGTTGGCGGCGACGGCGGCAGGCAGGGCGCCGGGCGCCGAACGAATGCGCGCATCGGCACCAAGTTCACCGAACGCAAGATGCTCCTCGGCGGCGTCACGCGGTATGATATTGAGTTCGGCCAGCACGCTGATCGCGATCGGCAGATCGAAGTGAGACCCCTCCTTGGGGCGGTCGGCCGGTGCGAGATTGACGATCAGGCGTTGCGAGGGCAGTGCCAGGCCCAGCGCCGCGAAAGCCGCCCTGACGCGTTCGCGGCTTTCGGCCACAGCCTTGTCCGCCAGGCCGACGATCGAGAAAATAGGTTGCGCACCACCTGCAACCTGGACTTGAACGTCGACATGACGGGCTTCTGCACCCTCGAAGGCGACCGAGGAAGTCCTTGCAGCCATGGTATTTCCCTTCTTCGTACCGGGATTTTGAATCACCGGACCGGTGCATGAACTGCGTGTTCCGCACGCCTGGTCCTTGAATGACACCAGTCAGCGTGCTGATTTTTGACGCCGACTAACCGTCTGTGGCGACACAGTTTTCCACAACTCGCAGAGCTGCTGGATCAAAACGGGAACGAAGATTGAACAAAAATGCGTGCACGTCAAGCGTGCAACCGCGCATTCATCGCGAAATCAGGATCGGGACGCCAGCTTTCCCGCGACGCAATCCCAGAAGAGGGCGCAAGTATCGACACCGGAAAAGCGCTTGAGTTCCTGCACGCCGGTCGGAGATGTGACGTTGATTTCGGTCAGCTTTCCGCCAATCACATCGATTCCGACGAGCACCAGGCCCCGCTCTTTCAGGAGCGGTCCGATCGCGTCGCAGATCCGCCGGTCATGCGCATCGAGGCCGGACGCCTCGGCGCGTCCGCCGACATGCATGTTGGACCGAGTCTCGCCCTTCTGGGGCACGCGGTTGATGGCACCGACCGGCTCGCCATCGATCAGGAGGACGCGCTTGTCGCCCTTTTCAACCTCGCGCAGGAAGGCCTGAGCGATGACCGGCTCGCGCGAGCTGGTCAGGAACATTTCCAGCAGGGAGGAGAAATTCCCGTCACCGGGCGTCATCCGGAAAACACCCGCGCCGCCATTGCCGTAAAGCGGCTTGATGATGAGGTCCTGGTGCTCGTCCCGGAACGCTGTCAGCGCGTCGATATCGCGCGTGATCAGAGTCGGCGGAATCAGCTCGGGAAAGATGAGCGGCAGAATTTTTTCCGGGCTGGAGCGGACCCAGAACGGGTCGTTGAGGACGAGGGTCTGCCCCTTCAGCTGCTCGAGCACGTGCGCCGCGGTCTGATAGGCCATGTCGAAGGGCGGGTCCTGGCGCATCAGCACGACATCGGCATCGCGGGCGAGATCGAGCAGGACCGGTTCGCCCAGTTCGGCATGTTCGCCCTGGACGCGCTTCACGCGAACCGGACGGGCGCGCGCTTCCACGCGGCCGGCATTCCAGGCCAGGTTTTCCGGCTGGTAGACCCACATTTCGGCACCGCGCGCCTGGGCCTCCTCCATCAAGGCGAACGTCGTGTCGCCATCGACATTCACCGTGTCCATCGGGTCCATCTGGACCGCTACGCGCATCGTCATCGGGAGGTCTCCGGGCCACCAAGCAGTTGCGGACCGGAGTTAGTCACTTCCTCCTCCGGATCAAGTCCGGGGACGGGCTCGCCCGCACAAGCCTCCGCGCGGCGCTCGCCACGTGCCGGAAGATCGCTCGGCACGCCGGCGACACGGACATAGGAGATCACCTCGGTCACGCCGTCGACGAGAGACGCGTGCGCGGAAGCGCGGTCGAGCTCGCCGCGATTGCGGGCCACGCCGAGCAGGTAGACGACCCCGTTGCGGGTTTCGACATTGAAATTGATGGACCGCACATTGCGGTCGGAGATCAGGCGCGTATTGATCCGCGCCGTGATTTCGGCGTCCCGCGTACGATCGCGGAAGCCGTCGCCGGGACCGACGCGCACCTCGTTGGCGACATTGCGCACCGCCACCGAGGACCAGGCGAGGCATTCGGCCATGCGGCGATCGTCCTCTCGCGGTACGACGCCGGTCAGAAGCGCGATCCCCTCAGTCACCTCGACATCGACTCCACCGAGCGCGAACCCTTCGCTGCGCAGCATGGCGGACTTGATGGCAACGGAGGCGTTCGTGTCATCGACCTGACGCCCGATCGACCGTTCCTCCTGGACAGTGGAACAGGCCGCAATCGCAGGCAGGATCACGGACAGGGCGCAGAGAGCGGAAATCGGGCGGGGCATGCAGGACTCCTGACGAATCGATGCCGCTCACACTACGCGATCTCGCCGGTTGCGCCACGCCCCGCTTGGCTTAAAGATAATCAAGGGAGGCGTCGGGAGGGACCCAGGCCGCGCGCTCGTGAACGGGCCAGCGGCCGGGCACGACAAGGATCAGATCGTAGCGCGGAAACAGGCTCGAGAAAGCCCGGTTGCGGGCCTTCCAGAGCATGGCAGCCCGCTCGATCCGCCGGCGCTGTCGCGTCCCGATGGACGCACGCGCCGTTTCGGCATCGCCGCGCGCCTTCACTTCCACGAAGACGAGATACTCTCCCTTGCGGGCCACGAGATCGATTTCCCCGGCAGCGGTGCGCGCCCGATGATCGAGCAGGCGATAGCCTTTCAGCACCAGCCAGACCATGGCCAGGCGCTCCGCCCAGCGGCCGCGCGCCTCGGCCCGGCGGCGGCGAACGCTCATCCCGCGCCATCCTTCAGCGCCAGCGCGCGGGCATAGACGTCTCGCCGTGCCCAGCCGGACGCTTCCGCGACGCGGCTGGCCGCGTCCTTTACGCGCATGTCCTCGAGCGCGGCCCGGAGCGCCGCATCGATCCGTGCCTCGTCCCAGTCGTCCGCGGGCGGCGGGCCGATCACCACAACCACCTCGCCGCGCGGCGGACCGGCTTCGGCATAGTGCGCGGCGAGCGTATCCAGCGTGCCGCGCCGCGCCTCCTCGTGCATCTTAGTAAGCTCGCGGCAGACTGCGGCCGGTCGGGGGCCAAAGAGCTTCGCCATGCTGGCCAGGGAGGCGGGCAGACGCGAGGCGCCCTCATAGATCACCAGACTGCCCGGAACGTGACGATAGGTTTCCAGCCAGGCCTCGCGTGGTCCGGCCTTGGGCGGCGGGAAACCGGCGAAGGTAAAGCAGTCGGTCGGCAGACCTGCGATCGTCAGCGCGGTCAGGACTGCCGAAGCTCCCGGAATCGCGACCACGTCGATGCCGGCCTCGATCGCCGCACGGGCCAGCTTGTAACCCGGGTCCGATACCAGCGGCGTGCCCGCATCGCTGACCAGGGCAATCCGCGCACCGCCCTCCAGCGCCTCGATGATACGGGGACGGACCTTCTCGCCATTATGATCGTGATAGGCCTGCAACTTCGCGCGGATATCGTAGGCGTCGAGCAGGCGCCGTGTGACCCGCGTATCCTCGGCCAGCACCGTATCGGCAGCGCCGAGCACGTCGAGGGCCCGCAAAGTGATGTCGCGCAGATTGCCGATCGGCGTCGCCACAAGATAAAGACCCGGCCCGAGCGCTTGCCCCTTCCGCCCCTGGCGGATAGCTTCGGCCTGAATTTCGCTGGGTGTTTCGGTCATGCTTGCAGTCTTTGTTTCACGCGTTTCGTCGGTTCTCGCCAACCTGACACAAAAATCCGCCGCGCGCGTCCTCGCCGTCATCGGTGCGGCCAGCCTTGCGGCCTGCGCCAGCCAGCCAACGCCCCAGCCGCGGCCCGAGCCCGTCGCCCCGCCACCCGTGGTGGAGCCGGTGGTCGAGCCGAAGCCGGATCCGGTGGAAGAGCCCGAACGCACCGGACTGATCCCGCCGCACATGGAAGACCGCGACATTGCCCGCGTCGCCGTCTTGCTGCCCTTCTCCAGCGACAGCGCCGCCGCGCGCGGCGAGGCCCTGCGCATGCTGCGCGCCGCGGAGATGGCGCTCTTCGACCGCGCCGGCGGCAACCTGCTGATGATCCCCAAGGATACGCAGGGCACGCCAGACGGCGCCCGCTCGGCTGCCCAGGCGGCCGTCGAGGACGGGGCGGACATCATCATCGGACCGCTGTTCGGACCCGCCGTACGGGCCGCTGGCGACGTCGCGCGCTCGAACGATATCCCGATGATCGCGTTTACGACCGATACGACGACGGCCGGCGACGGCGTCTACCTGCTCAGCTTCCCGCCACGCATCGAGGTCGAGCGGATTGTCGAATATGCGGCGTCGCAGGGCATTGAGCGATATGCCTATCTCGGCCCGCAGGACCGCTACGGCATGGCCGTCTATTCCGCGCTGCAGGACAATACCGCACGCCACGGCGGCTTCGTCGCGGCGGAATCCTTCTACACCGGCGATGTGGAAGCCATGTCGCGTGCCTCGGCCCGCCTTGCGGAAGGCGTGTTCGAACCGCTCACCCCGGAAGACGCCGACGAGTTGCGTCAGCAGGAATGGGCTCCCGATCCGGAAGCGCCCTTCCAGGCCGTCATCCTGCCCGAAGGGGGCACCAAGCTGCGCGCGCTCGGTCCGCTGCTGATCAGCCAGGCCGTCGACCCGCTGGTCGTGCGCTTCCTCGGCACCGGCCTCTGGAACGACCCGGACTTGTTGCGCGAGCCCGCCCTGCGGGGCGGCTGGTTTGCCGGTCCGGACCTGACCGCCCGCGAAGCCTTCGAAACCGGCTTCGAGGAGACCTATGGCAGCGAGCCGTCCCGCATCGCCAGCCTGGCCTATGATGCCATGGCCCTGGCCGCGCATCTGGAAGGCGGAGAAGCCGGCTTTTCGCGCGATGCGATCGAGAACGAGCAGGGCTTCTTCGGCGCGGATGGTCTCTTCCGTTTCGATGAAACCGGCATGATCGAACGTGGCCTCGCCATCTACGAAATGCGCTCGCGCGGCTTCTTCGAGATCGAGCCGGCGCCGACGAGTTTCGAGGCGGACGTGTTCGACACCGACCCGTACGATACCGATCCCTACGGTACGGCTCCGACGACACGCTCGCCCTTCGGAACCGCGCCGTCGGGAACCGCCCTGCAGGACTAGGCGCTAGCCGGCGTCAGGTACAAGCCGCCCCGATGCCCCGTCGGCCAGCAAGCGGCCCGCCGGGGTGAGCCGGATGCGCGTGCCGGCGGTTTCCATCAGACCCATCTCCGTCATCTCGGCAAGCCCCGCTGCGTCGACGCTCAGACCCGTCGCCCGCTCCAGCCGGGCGGGATCGAGCCCTTCGGCGAGGCGCAGTCCCATGAGGATCCGTTCGGCGGCCTCGTCTGCCGCGCTCAGCGTCTCCGTTTCGTCCACGCCCCAGCCCTTTTCGGACACCGTGCGTATGTAATCCGCCGGACGCCGGGCAGCCGCCGTCGCGATACGCCCGCCCGTCCGATGCGTTCCGAGCCGGCCATGAGCGCCGGGTCCGGCCCCGATCCAGTCGCCGCCCGCCCAGTAGATGCGGTTGTGCACCGACTGGTCTGCGGCCGAGCGGGCATGATTGGAAATCTCGTAGCCCTCAAAACCTGCACCCGCGCAGATCTCGTTGGTCAGCTCGTAGAGATCGGCCGCGAAGTCCGGCGGCGCGGCCAGCCTTTCGCCGCGCTCCGTGCGTTTGCCGAACGCGGTATTGCTTTCGATGGTGAGCTGATAGGGCGAGATGTGCCCGGCGCCCGTCGCGAGCGCCTTGCGCAGCTCCCCCGCCCAGGCATCCGCGTCCTGGCCGGCGCGCGCATAGATGAGATCGAGCGAGACCCGGGGAAAATGCGTCAGTGCCGCGGCGATCGAGCGTTCGGCCCCGGCAGCGTCGTGATCGCGGCCGAGGGCGACCAGCGCAGCATCGTCGAAACTCTGCACACCCAGCGAGAGCCGGTTGATCCCGGCCGAGGCCATGCCGGCAAAACCGCCGGCATCATTGGGGTTGGCTTCCAGGCCGATTTCCACGTCCGGCGCGAAGCCCCAGAGCCGCTCGGCCGTACCGATAACCGCCTCGAGCTGGGCAGGTGTCATCAGGGAGGGGGTGCCGCCGCCGAAATGCAGGCTGGCGAGGGGGCGCGGTCCGGTCCGTTCGCGCCAGCCGGCGAGATCGTCGAGTATGGCGGAGAGCAAGGCCCCCTGGTCGCCCTTGGGCCGGTAGACGTTGAAATCGCAATAGGGGCAGATGCGGGCACAATAGGGCCAGTGGACGTAAAGCCCCAGCGCGTCGCCCTGCTCGCCCCCTCCGGCGGGATCAGCCATCGGGAAACTCCGCCGCGATCAACGCCGCCAGGGCGCGGCCGCGATGGCTCATCGACTGTTTCTCTTCGCGGCTCATCTCGGCAAAGACGCGCTCATGGCCGTGCGGCCGGAAGACGGGATCATAGCCGAAACCGCCCTCGCCACGCGGCGGCCAGACGATCTCGCCGGCCACTTCGCCCTGGTAGTGACTGACGCGTCCGTCCGGCCGCGCGAGGGCAATGGCGCAGATGAAACGGGCGGTGCGGTCCGCATTGCCACTATTCCTCAGCCCGCTTTCCACCTTTTCCATGGCCCGGGAGAAGTCGCGCGGCTCGCCGGCCCAACGGGCTGAATGGACGCCGGGGTCGCCGTCCAGCGCATCGACCGCGAGGCCACTGTCATCGGCCAGACAGACCAGTCCCGTCGCGAGGCAGGCCGCGCGAGCCTTCAATTCCGCATTGCCGCGAAAGCTGGTCTCGGTCTCTTCCGGCTCGGGCAGATCAAGATCGGCAGCACTCTTCAGCGCGATCCCTCGCGGCTCCAGAAGTGCACGCAACTCGTTGATTTTGCCTGTATTGTGACTGGCCAACACCCAGGTCTCGGTATGCGTCATGGGTCCGGATTCGACCTCCTATTTATCGCCTTTCAAAAAATTCATATCGAAAAACGATATTTTTTGCTTGCGTCCCGCCAATGATGGGTTTATCGATAAACAACAAGGACGGGAAACACTGTCCGAGTAACACGAAAGACAACGGTAGTTGGTCACATTCAACACGAAGGAAACAGGAAAATGGTCAGGTCCGACAATTCGAGCATGCGTATGATGGGTTCCATTGCCATCAATCTCGTACTGCTCATTTCCGTCGCAGCCGGAACGTTTTATGCCATTGCACCGGTTGCCGCATGATGGCGAAATACGGTTGAGGCCCGAAGGACGGCGATAACGTCCACGGGCCTCAGTCGAAATGGCCTACGTCGTTCTTGGAAGGGGCAGGCATGAAAACACTCGGCCGCGGATCGCTCGCATCCATCATAAAGATCGTCCTGGACGGCGTCTGGTATCTCAGCTGGGCACTGCTGGCGATTGCCGCCTTCGTCCTGCTGGCAACAGCGGCGACCCTCATCATGGATTTCCTGGGCTATTCGCCCGGAATCGTGTCCGAATTGCTGTCCTCGGTGAGGGATTACGGCTGGATCTTCCCGATCTTCGTTGCAGAGATCGTCGCCGTCATGGTGGTCATAGACCGTCTGCGCCGCATCTTTTCGACGCTCATCGCGGGTGACCCCTTCGTGCCGGAAAACGCCGGGCATCTCCGGGTTATCGCGCTGGCCATCGCCGCTTTCCAGATCCTGCGCCATGTAACCCAGGGCGCCGTGGCCATGCTGCTGACCATGATGGACCGCCCGGTCATGGGCGGACTGGAGCTGACGGTCACTGCCAATATCGATCTCGGCGCCTGGTTCGCGGTGGCTGCGCTTCTGGTGCTTGCGGAAGTTTTCCGCGAAGGTGCACGCATGCGCCAAGAACAAAAACTGACGATTTAGGGAGGCGCCAATCATGCCCATTCGCGTCACCCTCGACCGTATGCTCCTGGAGCGCCGCATGTCGCTGACCGAACTCTGCGACCGTGTCGGCATCACCATGGCCAACCTGTCCATCCTCAAGACAGGCAAGGCCAAGGCCGTACGCTTCTCCACCCTTGAAGCGCTCTGCCGCGAACTCGGTTGCCAGCCCGGCGACCTGCTGAGTTTCGATGATGAGGAGGACGATGCCCGCGACGCAGCCGAATAGGCGCGAACGGGTCAAACAGCCCGCCCGAACCCGGCCTTCCGGGGAAATGGGTGGGACAGACGGCGGGGGCGGGCCTGCACGGTAGCCCCTTCCAAGAGTGTCCGAGCGGGCCGATTTCAGCCCCCCAGCGCGCTCCCGCCGTCTGTCTTTCTTCTCCGGCCAGAAAGCCGGAACACCACTGGCCTCAGCGCTTCAGCGCCGCCAGCTGCTTCTCACACAGATCAGCAACACCGGCCTTGGCAAGTGCGAACAGCTCGTCGAAGGCCGTTTCCGGGATCGGACGGTCTTCCGCTGTCGCCTGGATTTCGACGATACCGCCTTTATCCGTCAGAACAAAGTTCGCATCGGCCCCGGCGTCGCGGTCTTCCTCGTATTCCAGGTCGAGACGGGTTTCCCCCTCGATCACGCCGCAGGAAATCGCCGCCAGCTGGCCGTGCACCGGATCATTCTCCAGCAGACCCTCTTCCATGAGATAGGCGGTCGCCTGTTTCAGCGCGACCCAGGCGCCGGTGATCGCCGCCGTCCGGGTACCGCCATCCGCCTGAATGACGTCGCAATCGATGGTAATCTGGCGTTCGCCGAGCGCCTTCAGATCGATCACGGCGCGCAGGGAACGCCCGATCAGGCGCTGGATTTCCTGGGTCCGGCCGGACTGTTTGCCCGCCGCCGCCTCGCGCCGGCCCCGCGTGTGCGTGGCGCGCGGCAGCATGCCGTATTCCGCCGTCACCCAGCCTTTGCCCCCACCGCGCAGCCAGGGCGGGACGGAATTCTCGATGCTCGCCGTGCAGAGCACGTGCGTGCCCCCGAAGCGCGCCATGCAGGAGCCTTCCGCATAGACCGACACCCCGGCCTCCAGGCTGATTTCACGCATCGCGTCGCGGGCACGTCCATGGGGTCTCATCGGCGGTCTCCTGATTTATGGTCCCGCCGCGTCTAGCCCTCCTCGCCGCCCGCTTCAAGGAGAAGCGGCGGCGAAACGGAATTGAACCCTCGGCACGCTGCGACTAATTGATGGGACATGTCCGAACCCAGCTCCATCTCCGGCCTCGCCGCGCTCGACGAACGCATGCGCACGATTTTCCGGGAAATCGTGGAGACCTATCTGCGCTCCGGCGAACCGGTCGGCTCGCGAACCCTGTCGCAGACCGGCAATCTCACCCTCTCGCCCGCCTCGATCCGCAATACGATGGCAGACCTGGCCGCGATGGGCCTGCTGACCGCCCCGCATTCCAGCGCCGGGCGCATGCCGACACATGCGGGCTTGCGCCTTTTCGTCGACGGCCTGCTGCAGATCGGCGAGCTGAGCGCGGACGAGCGCAAGGCGATCGAGGGCCAGGTCGGCGCTTCGGGGCGATCGACCCGGGATCTGCTCAACGAGGCCTCCAATCTGCTCGGCGGTCTGTCGGGCGGGGCCGGCCTGGTGCTCTCGCCCAAGCGCGAGGCGCCCTTGCGCCATGTCGAATTCGTCCCGCTCTCCGCCTCCGAGGCGCTGGCGGTGCTGGTCTTCGAGGACGGTTCGGTCGAGAACCGGCTCATGCGCGCGCCCGAAGGGCTTCCGCCGGCGGCGCTTGTCGAAGCCGGCAACTACCTGTCCACTCGCCTCAAGGGCCGCAGCCTCGGAGAGGCGCGTTCGGGCATCGAACAGGAAATCGCCGAGCGCAAGTCCCAGCTCGACCGGGCGGCCGAGGAACTCGTCCAGCAGGGGCTGGCCGACTGGGCGGGCGGTCGCGGCGACGACCGGGCCCTGATCGTACGCGGCCAGGCCCGCCTGCTGGAAAGCGTCGAGGCGGCGAGCGACCTCGAGCGCATTCGCATGCTGTTCGAGGATCTCGAACGCAAGGAAGAGCTGATCACCCTGCTCGACAAGGCGCACGACGCCGACGGGGTCCGCCTCTTCATCGGCGCGGAAAACCCCCTTTTCAGCCTGTCGGGTTCAAGCGTGATCGTGGCTCCCTATATGAACTCGGAACAGGAAATCATCGGCGCGCTGGGTGTAATTGGCCCGACGCGTTTGAACTATGCGCGTGTTATTCCCCTGGTGGACTACACGGCCCGCGTGGTCGGCCAGATTCTGGACGGCACGCGATCGCGAGAGTGAGACGGAATGAACGAGACCGAAAACAACCCGCAGACCGAAGCTGAAACCGAAGCTCCGGAGGGCGCTGCCGACACCGGTTCGGCCGAAGGGGCCGAGGCGCATCCGGCAGGCGAGGTGACGCCAGAGGAAACCATCGCCCAGCTGAACGGCGAACTCGACTCCATGCGCGACAAGCTGCTGCGCGCCCTGGCCGAGGCCGAGAATACGCGCCGCCGCTCGGAAAAAGAGGTGAAGGACACTCGCGACTACGCCGTGTCTTCCTTCGCCAAGGACATGCTGGACGTGGCCGACAATCTCTCCCGCGCCGTCGCCGCCGTCGAACAGTCGGCGATCGACGAGGCCTCCGATGCGATCAAGAATCTCGTGGAGGGCGTGGCCATGACCGAAAAAGCGCTGCTCTCCAAGATGGAGCGTCACGGCGTGAAGAAGGTCGACCCGCAGCCCGGCGAAGCCTTCGACCCGCACCGCCACCAGGCCGTCGCCCAGATCCCGTCCGACCAGCCGGCCGGCAAGATCGCCTCGGTCATGCAGACCGGATACGTGATCGGCGACCGCACCCTGCGCGCTGCCATGGTCGCCGTCTCCGCCGGTTCGCCGAGCGGCGGTGGTGAAGCTGGCGGCAGCACGGGCGGCAATGTCGATGTGAAGGCCTGACGGAGACCGTTCAGGCGGCAAGCGCGTCAGCGCTGCCGCCTGATCCGTTTCACGTGGAGCCTCTAGTCCGGCGCGTGTTCTGCCACTCTCGACTGAAAGTAGGGGTTTTCGGGTTGCAGCGAGAGAGCACGCCGCATGCTTGCAAGCGCCGCACTTGAATCGCCCAGCGCCAGCTGCGCATCCGCCAGGGAATCCCACGCATTGGCGGAGGCCGGATACATGCGCGTATTCAGTTCGAAGAGGATGCGGGCTTCACCGGGTGTCTCATCGAGCGCGTCATAACCCAGTGCATTGATGACCCCTTCAGCACCCCCGAAGCCAAAACGCGTATCGGGATCGTTTCTTTCCCGCTCGAACAACGCCGCAAGCGCTTGCGCTGACTGATCGTTCGAGGCGTATAGAAGACTGGCGATGTGCGGACGCGGCGCCTCGCCGGAGATCAGGGCATTCATGACCATGTCACTGACGTGAATGGTCAACGCACGATTGGCGACCTGGTCCGTGCACGCCATCACGCCGATCCCGGATTGCGGGGCGTAACGGATATTGGCGCGCGCACCACCGCCCCTGTGACCCAGGGTCATTTCTCCGGCTGTTTCCTCGACAATGACGCCCAGGCCGTATCCATCCTGGATATAGCGGGGATCGAAAAGCAGTTCGGCGAGAAACTCGCGATCAGCGACATGGCCGGCATTGAGCGCCAGAAAGATACGCGTCATGTCTGCAGGTGTGGTCCGGTATTCACCCGCCGATGTGATCATGGGCACCGTTTTCGTGCCGTCGGCGATCTCTCCGTGAAATGTGCGCTCCGCGCGGGCCGGTCCGGTCAGATGACGCGCCACGAGTTCCGGCCAGCTGGCGTCCAGCTGCTGCTCGGCGATCATCTCCGCGACCGCATAACCGCTTTGCTGATAGCGCGAATGCGCCCCCGGCTCATAGTCCAGCGGCAGGTCGCGTACGACCTCGTAGATCGCCGCATTTCCCGCTTCGGGATCTTGCGAGATTTCGCGGAATTCATCGCGATTGACGATCATCGCGATGCCGCTGGTGTGATTGTACAATCTCCAGAGCGGGATATCGGTCCAGTCTTCCGGACTGGCCGCCAGCAAACGGCCCAACGGGGCTTCGAGATCGACCTGTCCCTCCTCAACGAGCGAAGCGAGCGTCAGTGCGGTCAGGGCCTTGGTGGCGGAGTAGAGTGTACACGCGCTGTCCGCGCCAACCTCGACATTGTCGAACGTGCCGAATCCTTCAGCCATGATGACGTCCGAGCCGGAAACGGCCGCAACCGCCAGTCCCGACACGCCATAGGCGCGCCGCATCGTATCGATCTCGGCTGCCAGGTCGGACGTCTGGCCGAGCGCAGGACTGGCGAGGAGGCCAAAACCGCACAGACCGGCGACAAGGTATCTGTTCATGTAAATCCCCATGATTATTCAAGCGCGGACAATATCGGGAGCCCAGAACCGGACAAATGAAGTCTTTTTCATTACGTCAAATCAGCAGGATACCGCCAACGCAGACAGATTTCTTAATTCGGTTTCATTGCGGCTGCATTACGAGCGGTTTCATGTTCGGCATTGCGCCCGATCCGGGCCGGTCACCGGGGGAGCGCCCTGATTCCGTCCGTGCGTTCACACCGTCTCACATCAGCGCCATACAGGCGCGAGCCCCCTCGCCTTCAGGCTCACCCTCCGCCATCATGCGCCCAGCAAGCGGAGAGGATATACGCATGGGATTGCCACCATGGGCCATGCAGGCGATGAATTTGCTGACTCAGGTCTTCATCCTGGCGCTCGGCCTGCTCGTTTTCGTCGGGCTGATCTTTTATCTCGCGGACATCTCCCAGACGAAGGATGCGGTGCGCCGCAACTACCCTCTGGTCGGGCGTTTCCGAAATCTCTTCACGAAGCTGGGCGAGTTCTTCCGGCAATATTTCTTTGCCATGGACCGGGAGGAATTGCCCTTCAACCGGGCCGAGCGCGAATGGGTCTACCGGTCGGCGCGCGATGAAGGCGATACCATCCCCTTCGGCTCGACCAAACCGCTCGACAAGGTCGGTACGCCGATCTTCGTCAATTGCCCCTTTCCCCTGCTCGACGACGATGCCGCCGCCACACGCCCCCTGACTGTCGGGCCGCATTGCCCTCAGCCCTATGAGGCACCGTCCTTTTTCAATATTTCCGGCATGAGCTATGGCGCCCTGTCCAAACCCGCGGTCCGCGCGCTTTCGCGAGGCGCGGCAAAGGCCGGCATCTGGATGAATACGGGCGAGGGCGGTCTGTCGCCCATGCATCTGGAAGGCGGCTGCGACATCGTCTTCCAGATCGGCACCGCGAAATACGGCGTGCGCGACGAGAACGGCGCACTCAGCGACGACCGGCTGCGCGACCTGGCCGCCATCGACAAGGTGCGCATGTTCGAGCTGAAGCTCTCCCAGGGCGCCAAGCCCGGCAAGGGAGGCATACTGCCGGCGGAGAAAGTCACCCGCGACATCGCGAGAATTCGCGGCATTCCCGTGGGCAAGGCCTCGATCTCGCCCAACCGGCATCCCGAATTCGACGATATCGGCGGCCTGCTCGACATGATCGGTCATATCCGCGAGGTCACGGGCAAGCCGGTCGGCTTCAAGGCCTGTATCGGCGCCTATGGCTGGATCGAGGAGCTGTGCGAGGAAATCACGCGGCGTGGACCGGAGAGCGCGCCGGACTTTTTCACGATCGACAGCGGCGATGGCGGCACCGGCGCCGCGCCGATGGCGCTGATGGACAATGTCGGCCTTCCGATCCGCGAAAGCCTGCCCATCGCCGTGGAGATTCTCGATCGCTACGGGCTGCGCGGCCGGGTCCGCATCGTCGCCTCCGGCAAGCTGCTGACGCCCGGCGCCGTTGCCTGGGCCCTGGCGACAGGTGCCGATTTCGTCCAGTGCGGCCGCGGCTTCATGTTCGCGCTGGGCTGCATCCAGGCGCTCAAATGCAATCGCAATACCTGTCCGACCGGAGTCACCACGCACAACAAGCGCCTGCAGAGGGGGCTGGTGGTGCGCGAGAAGTCGGACATGGTCGCGCGCTATGCCGAACGCGTACGCCGGCATGTCGAGATTATCGCCCATTCCTGCGGCGTTGCCGAACCGCGGCGCCTGCGGCGCAAGCATGTCCGCATCGTGCAGGCACACGGCCGCTCCATTCCGATGACAGCGATGGATTTCATGCCGCCGGATGAAAGCGAGCGGAACCGCGCTCCGGACTAGCCCTCGCAACAGCGAGGTGCCGGGCCGTCAGTCCGGTCGCGCAGCCAGGCCGGGTCCGCTATAGGGCCGGATGCAGACGGTCATCCAGCCGCTATTGTCGCCCAGGGCGTGATCCGCGTCATTGATCCGGAAGGAGAGTTTGCGCGCAGTCGTCGCAAATCCCGGCACGGCACGCTGCTGGGGCACGAGCCCTTGATCGTCGCGAACCAGGAGCACGCCGAAATCGAAGCGGGCATCGAACTTGTACCGGTTGTGCCGTGCGAGGCGTTCGCGGGCCTCCCCGATATGACCGCGCCAGTCGACCGCCTCATAATTGCGATCGTCCACCGTCCAGGTACCGACCACGCTTCGGACCTCGACCGGCGAACCGTCCAGATTCACGCTCTGCCAGCCGCGCTCGGCATCGATCTCGAGGCATTGCGCCTGCGCAGATGCGGAAAACGGACCCGCCACGCACAGCGCCAGGACCGCAGCCGACACAATACATTTCATGAAATACCCCTGGAGACTCGAACAAGGCTGAACAGGAAACGGCGCCGCCAGGCCGTAGCCGACGGCGCCGCGAAGCTACCCCAAGCGGGTCAAGTTGCAAGACAAAAGCCTGCCACCCGCCCGGGTGCGGCAGACCCTGTTAGACGATTAACAGCTCCGGAACTGGCCGTTCCGCCAATAGGTGCAGCCGTCACGCTGGTCGAAATAGTATTCACGGCCTGCTGCCCGGTCGTAATAGAGCTGGGAATGATTGTTGTTGCTCTGATTCCAGCGGCAACCTCCTTCATAGCGGCAACCGGCATAGGCCCCGGCCGCACCACCGACCACGCCGCCGATGATGGCGCCGGTCTCCGCATCGCCGGACCCGGTGTTGTTACCGATGATCGCACCGGCTGCGGCGCCCATGGCAGCACCTGTGGCAGCGCCCTGTGTGGTCGCGCTACAGGCGGCAATGCCGAGCGCGGCAAGCGAAACAAGCAGATAATTGCGGATCATGGCGTGGTCTCTCCCTTACCGGACACACCGTCGCGAACGGACGGCGGTCCTGCGAAAATCTCCTCGCCCCCGCACGTATGATGACTCCGCTCCCGCAAGGGAGCAAGGCAAAGGAATAACGCGCACCCCGGTGATCGGCTCCGTCTTCCGGTCAGGGCAGATTGACCCGCCTGAGCGTCAGATTGATGCGTCCGCCCCCGGGAAACACATCCTGCGGCAGGAGGGTGGAAGTATCCGGATAGATCCGGTCGACGCCGTGATAGCAGCGCCGCGCCGCGCCGCCGAGCACCACGACATCGCCCGAGGAGACGATCATCGACGCCGTCTTGCCGCCCCGTTGCGGTCCGCCGATGCGAAAACGCGCCCTGTCCCCCAGCGAGACCGAGATCACCGCCGCATCCGTGGCCGCCTCGTCGAGGTCGACATGCATGCCCATCCGGCTGTCCGGGCCGTACCAGTTGACGAGACAGGCTTCCGGCGGCTCGGGATAGGCGGCGAAAGCCTCCCACAGATCGAGCAGGGCCGGCGGCATGTCCGGCCAGGGCGTGCCGGTTTCCGGATGCGCCGGCTCGTATCGATAGCCTTTCGCCTTGTCTGTGACCCATCCCAACGGACCGAAATTGGTCATCATCACCGAGAGCGGCTTTCCCGTCCGCGGCATGGAAGGCCGCCAGAACGGGGCGGTCCGCGTGGCGGCAACGACAGAGTCGATCAGCCCCTGCTGGGCCGCCCGGTCGAAATAGCCGGGCAGGAGGCGAAAGCCGTCCGGCATGGAAAAGGCCTGTGTCATAACCCGGCAAGATGAGGTGCACCGCCGCCCGTTTCCACCCGTTTCAGGACACGGACGGACAGATTCAGCAGGCCCGGCTCCGCAATCCCGGGTTTTCCGCATATCATATGCGTATCGCCCATATGCAGGAGAGCTGAGAGAGGCCTTGCACTCCTCCGCCCCTCTCCCTAAATCGCCTACCAGACGCGGGGTTATTGCCCCGCCTGATTTGAACCACGCCGGTGTCGGCACACCGGCCCTATCAATGACGATCCCGAAGGGGACGGAGAGCGGAATGCGCGGCGCTTGTCTTCAAGGTCAGCATTCGCAGCGCCGGTCCCGCTTGGAAAAACGGAGAGACGATCAATGAGCAAGGTCATCGGCATCGACCTGGGTACTACCAACTCCTGTGTGGCCGTTATGGAAAACGGACAGGCCAAGGTCATCGAGAATTCCGAGGGCGCCCGGACGACCCCGTCCGTCGTCGCTTTCACCGAGGACGGCGAGCGCCTCATCGGCCAGCCGGCCAAGCGCCAGGCGGTCACCAATCCGGACCACACCTATTTCGCGATCAAGCGCCTCATCGGCCGCACCATGGACGACCCGACCGTCAAGAAGGACGTCGACATGGTCCCCTACAAGATCGTGCCGTCGGACAATAACGACGCGTGGATCCAGGGCCGCGACAAGAAATATTCCCCGTCGGAAATCTCCGCCTTCACGCTTCAGAAAATGAAGGAAACGGCGGAATCCTATCTCGGCCAGAATGTCGAACAGGCCGTGATCACGGTTCCCGCCTATTTCGACGACGCCCAGCGCCAGGCCACCAAGGACGCCGGCAAGATCGCCGGCCTGGAAGTGCTGCGCATCATCAACGAGCCGACCGCGGCCGCTCTCGCCTACGGTCTCGACAAGGGCGAGAACAAGACGATCGCCGTGTTCGACCTCGGCGGCGGTACCTTCGACGTTTCCATCCTGGAGATCGGCGACGGCGTGTTCGAGGTGAAGGCCACCAATGGCGACACCTTCCTCGGCGGTGAAGACTTCGACCTGCGTATCGTCGAATACCTCGCGGACGAGTTCAAAAAGGAAAACGGCATCGACCTGAAGGCCGACAAGCTGGCTCTCCAGCGCCTGAAGGAAGAAGCCGAGAAGGCCAAGAAGGAACTCTCCTCGGCCACCTCCTACGAAGTGAACCTGCCCTTCATCACGGCTGATGCCTCGGGTCCGAAACACCTGAACATCAAGCTGTCGCGCGCCAAGCTGGAAGCCCTCGTCGAGGATCTGGTCAAGCGCACGCTGGAGCCGTGCAAGAAAGCCCTCAAGGATGCCGGCCTGTCCGCTTCCGACATTGACGACGTCGTCCTGGTCGGCGGCATGACCCGCATGCCGAAGGTGCAGGAAGCCGTGAAGGGCTTCTTCGGCAAGGATCCGCACAAGGGCGTGAACCCGGACGAGGTCGTCGCCATGGGCGCGGCCATCCAGGCCGGCGTCCTGCAAGGCGACGTCAAGGACGTGCTCCTGCTCGACGTGACCCCGCTCTCGCTGGGCATCGAGACGCTGGGCGGTGTCTTCACCCGCCTGATCGAGCGCAATACGACGATCCCGACCAAGAAGTCGCAGACCTTCTCGACCGCCGACGACAACCAGACGGCCGTGACCATCCGCGTCTCGCAGGGTGAGCGTGAAATGGCGGCGGACAACAAGCTGCTCGGCCAGTTCGACCTGGTCGGCATTCCGCCCGCTCCGCGCGGCCTGCCGCAGATCGAGGTCACCTTCGACATCGACGCCAACGGCATCGTCAACGTCTCCGCCAAGGACAAGGCGACCGGCAAGGAGCAGGCCATCCGCATCCAGGCCTCCGGCGGTCTGTCGGACGACGACATCGAACAAATGGTCAAGGACGCCGAGGCCAATGCCGAGGCGGACAAGAAGAAGAAAGAGCTGGTCGAGGCCAAGAATGGCGCCGAGGCCCTGCTCCACCAGACCGAGTCCCAGCTCGAGGAGTTCGGCGAGAAAGTGCCGGCTGCCGACAAGGAGGCCATCGAGGCCGCTCTTGCCGAGCTGAAAGAGGTCAAGGATGGCGAAGATCTCGAAGCCATCCAGCAGAAGACCCAGGCGCTGGTCCAGGCGGCCATGAAGCTCGGCGAGGCCGTCTATGCGGCCCAGCAATCCGAAGCGCCGGCCGAGGGCGGCGAAGACGCCACTGCGGAAAGCACCGATGACGACGTGGTCGACGCGGAATTCTCCGAGGTCGACGACGAGAACAAGAAAGACGCGTAAGGCGCGGATCCGGGGCGGCCCCAGGGCTGCCCCGGTCCGGCCCCGCGGCTTTCTCCGAGACCCATGTCCCGGCCCGATCCCATCTCAGCGCCCTTCGGCGCCTTCGCACTTTCGGCACCGGCCGAACGTTTGCGGCGCCTGCCGATGGCGCTTCCGGGTGACGCCCTGCGCCGGGGGGCGGAAAGCGTGGTCCGCCGCCTCCTGATGTCCGGCGGTCTTGATATCGCCGATGTCGAGGTCTTTCCCGGCCAGTTCGCCCGCGTGCACCTGCGCGACAATCGTTGCGAAAAGCGGGTTTTCGCCGGATCGAAGACCTGGGATCGCGAAGAACGCGCCACGATCCGCGATGCGATCGCTGCCCATGGCGACGACCGGCCCTTCGTCTTCGTCGATGCCGGTGCCAATGCCGGCCTCTACACGCTTTCGGTTCTCGCGGACGCGAAAGCGCTCGAACGCCCCCTGAAAGCGGTCGCCGTGGAACCGGATATCGAGAACCGCCGCCGCCTCGAATTCAATCTCGCAGCGTCCGGCGCGCAGGACGTCACGGTTCTGCCCTATGCGCTCGGCGCCGAAGAGGGCCAGGCGGAGCTGATCCAGTCGGCGACCAATCGCGGCGAGGTCCATATAGGCCAGGCCGAGGGCGAAACGGGCGAGACGATCAGACTACGCCCGCTCCGGGCCGCGCTGGAAGAGGCGGGCACGGACCGGGTCGACATCATGAAGATGGACATCGAGGGCTTCGAGGAAGTGGTGCTGGGTGCCTTTTTTGCCGGCGCGCCGCAAACCCTGTGGCCGGCGATGATCCTTCTGGAAACCCGGCACGAGGCGGCGATCACCGAAGGCGCCGCCGGATTGTGCCTGAAACACGGATACGAGGTAGCGCGCCAGACGCGACAGAACGCGGTGCTGGTCCTGCCGACAGGTGAAAAGTCATGAGCAAGCGCGATTTCTACGAGGTTCTCGGCGTCGAGAAGGGCGTCGACGAAAAGGCGCTGAAGAGCGCCTATCGCAAGCAGGCGATGAAATACCACCCGGACCGCAATCCCGGCGATGCCGAGGCCGAAGCGAAGTTCAAGGAAGTCGGCGAAGCCTATGCCGTGCTCTCCGACCCGGACAAGCGGGCCGCTTACGACCGTATGGGTCATGCCGCTTTCGAACAGGGCGGCGGTTTCGGCGGTGGCGGACAGGGCCCGTTCGGTGGCGCAGCCGGTGCAGCCGATTTTGCCGATATTTTCGAACAGGTGTTCGGCGACGCCTTCAATATGGGCGGTATGGGCGGACGCCGCGGCGGCGGTCGGTCCAGCGGTCCGGCACGGGGCGCAGACCTGCGCTTCGATCTCGAGATTTCCCTGGAAGACGCCTTCAACGGCAAGGACGCCACCATCACCGTGCCGACGGCGCTGCAATGCGAACGCTGCGACGGGCAGGGCAATGAACCGGGCACCGAGCTGGAAACATGCGGTACCTGCGGCGGCGCAGGCCGGATCCGCCGCTCCCAGGGCTTCTTCACCATGGAGCAGACCTGCCCGCAGTGCGGCGGCCGGGGTCAGTATGTGAAGACGCCTTGCCAGGATTGCGACGGCGTCGGCCGGGTCCGCAAGAACCGCACGCTCAACGTCACCGTTCCGGCGGGCGTCGAGGACGGCACCCGCATCCGCCTGGCCGGCGAAGGCGAGGCGGGCGCCCGCGGCGGACCGCGCGGCGATCTCTACATCTTCATCTCCGTGAAGCCGCACGAGATCTTCGAGCGCGACGGCCCCAATCTCTATTGCCGCACGCCGGCCTCCATGGTGCAGGCTGCGCTCGGCTGCACCATCCAGGTGCCCACGATCGAGGGCGGCAAGGCCGAGATGAAAATCGCCGAAGGCGCCCAGACCGGCCGTCGCATGCGTCTGCGCGGCAAGGGCATGCCCCGCCTGCGCGGCGGCCCGCGCGGCGACATGATCGTCGAGCTCTTCGTGGAGACTCCGCGCAATCTCTGCGACCGCCAGAAAGAGCTGCTGGCCGAGTTCTGCGAGCTCTCCGGCGAGGGTTGCAATCCGGACAGCGACGGCTTCTTCGACAAGGTCAAGCGCTTCTGGGACGACGTCACCACCGATGACGGCCGCCCGAACGCGAATTAGGATTCAGGCCTGATAGGGCCGCTTGAAGGTCAGGCGCGGCAAGCGCCCGGCCCGGGCGAGCTGCGCGATCTGACGGTCGATATCCTCGACCTTCCTGAATTTGGCCAGTCCATCGCCTGCCGCCGCTATTTTCTCGACGACTGGTTTGAAGCGGATATAGGCCGTATCGGCCTTGTCTGTGCCGCCTCCGGCCAGTCGGCGATAGAATGAGGGCGGCGCGTCTTCGCGGCTACTATCGCCCTTTTCGGCATTGACCGAACGCTTCGCGGCAGCGAGGAGCCCTGTCTGCCGCATCAGAATATCGAAAGTCTCCGGGTCGAAGCCCACCGCCAGAGCCAGGACGACCATGACAGAAAGGTATTCCGGCGTTTCATCGCCCTCACCCATGAAGAGGCCTGCCTCCTTCTGCATGCGCCGCGCCTTTTCGAACCGGTAGAGATTCATGAAGCGCTTGGTCGACCGGGGCGACTTGCCGACCAGGGGCGCCAACGCGCCGATGACGGCGACCTCCTCCGGCGTCAGGGCGACCGCCTCTCGCACGGACTCGATGGTTTCCCGCTCCTCCGGCTTCAACCGTATCCGGCCAAGCGCTGACGCAACCCCGTCCGTATCGGTCGCCTCGTCCGGGCTCTCGTCATGCTCGCCCTCACGGCTATCGGGCGTCTCCGGTTTCGAGCGTCTGTCACGCCAGCTTTGATAGGCTGCCTTTTCCTCGCGAGTCAGAAGGGAGGCGGTAAGACTGTGAAAACTCCCGCTCTCGCGCGTGTCGAGACGGCGAAGCCAATAGGGCAGCTGGAAAATCTTCTCGAGATAGTCTTCCGGACGTATTTCGTTCGAGCTGAGTTGAGCCGCGTATTGGCGCTCCAATGCCCCTTCCAGCCAGCGCGCATCCACGCCGACCACTACGACAAAGAGAGGCAGGGCCAAGAGAAGATGAACCGCTTCCAGCACCTTCACCACGGTCTCGTCGGGGCATCGATCCAGGTCGTCGATATAGAGCACGATCCTGTCGATAGCCGGCAACTCGTCCGATGGATCCGCATTCGCGCCTGTCTCGCGCCGCTCCGCCTGACGCACGAGGAGTTCGGACATCAGCTGGAAATCGTCGTGTAACTGGGAAACGAGGCCAAGATGCTTGCGATACCCGTCCTCTCCGGCCCGTTCCTCGATCAGACGAAGAAAGAGCTCGCCGGGACGCTCGCCCCGATGCAGGTCCGCAGCGCGTTCATACGCGTCCTGCTTTTCCTCGTAAGACAATCGCGCGGCGGTCTCGGCGCTTTCGGCGACCGCGAGCGCATCAGCAGCCGCCCGCTCTTCCGCCCGCGCCCGGCGCTCGGCCTCGCGTTTTTGCTCGACCGCCGCATCTCGCGCCTGACGCAATCGCCCGATATGTGCGTTGACCGTCTGGATATGCGGACCAAGCCAGCGTCCGGCACCGCCCGCAGCCCCGATCATCGCCGATAGCCAGGCCACGACATTCGCGATCTGGGGCGCGAACAGGTTGATCAGCAGGGCCAGGATGACACCGCCGCCCGCAATCCCGCCAAAAGTGACCAGGGCGCGCGTGACGACAGCGCGATCGGGCCGCTGCCCGCCCAGGGTCGCTGTCAGCAGATATCGCAGATGTCCGGCGAGGCCGCGGGATTCATCCGCCAGCTCGACCAGGGCCTCGACATCCGGAGCCGCATCGCCCAGCCCGAGCGCCTGCATGACAGGTTCGAGCGAGCGCACATCGAGCTCGATCGATTCCCATCCGACCGGCTGACGTGTCTTGGACAATTCCGCCTCGGCCTCGGCCCGCGCCTTGCGGCGCTGGCTGAGATTCTTCCGGGCCCGATTGGCTGCATGCCGGGCCTCATCGAGGTCCTGTCGGGCGGTCCGGGCCGCGTCCTCAGCCACGCCCAGCTTGCCGATCAGATTCTCGATCTGCTCGCGCCGGTAGGGCGGAATTGCGCCGTCTTCGGACGCTTCCGTGCTGGTCAGGAGTTCGCGGAATATCTGGGCTGCCAGGCTCGCCCAAAGATTGGCTTCTGCATAATGCCAGGCATTGAAGCGGATATGGGCGACGTTCTCGACGAAGGGCAGGAGGGATTCTTCCGTATATACAGGTACGAGATTGGGGTCGGCCCTGGCGGCTTCAACATGTCCGCGTATCGACTGCGCCCGGCTCGCATTTTCGTCGATGGCCCGCCGCAATATGTCCATGAAGGTCGACTTGCCCGACCCCCAATCGCCGAACAGGCCGATCGCCAATGGCGGGCCGGGTTCTTTCAACAAGATGAGATCGGCCATGGCCCGGGCATCGGCCACGACGCCCAGCGGATCGGATTGAAGCTCCCCCTTGTCGCCGACCCAGGGCTTGTCTCGGGAATAGCGTGGAACCGGGGCGCCTTGCGGCGTGACGATCAGCGGCGACCCATTACCGGCGACCGTCTGGAAGATCTGCCGCCAGGCATCCTCGTCCTCGCCCTCCCAGAGACTGTCGATGATTTGTGACTCGATCGCACTGGCGAAGAATTCCCAGGCCGGAGCATTCTGGTCACGCCTCGTCAAATCTGAAAAACCCTGCCAGGCAACAGGCTCCAGCAGAAACGCAGCGGCCAGATGGCGGGCGTCGATCCGTGGCTGGTTTGGCACGGTCTGTCCCCGAATGCGGTCCGCCGCCCGCAGGATGTCGACCGTCTCGGGTGTGAGATAGATCCGGGGCCGGACCGCTTCGAGCCGGTCGAGCTGAAGCTTCTTGCCCGCCGCACCCGCTGCTTCCAGCACTTCGAGTACTGCGTCCAGAACCCGCTCTTTGAACCCGCTCGGTACGCCTGTGTGAACAAAGGCCAACAGCGCGTCATACATATCGATATAGGGACCAATGGCCGTTCGGGACTTCTCCGTCGGACGACCGCAGAGCATCGCGGTCAGGACGTGCTCTGGTGAGACGGCGTGAACCTCTTTCTCCTCGCCACCTGCCAGAACATCGCGGCGCTGATGCCGCTCGGCAGCCAGGAATCCCGCCCTTTGCAGCCACACCCGCAGAGTTCCCGACAGGGCGAGACCGCGGCCCCGCTTCGCCCGGAGCAGATCGCCAAGGCAGATCGCGGCGTCGCCGGTATCGAACAGGCCGTCCCCGGCGGCGACGTCTGCCGGTTCCTCCGGTTCGTCGTCTGTTATCTCGCCCGCATCCGGCGCTGGTTCCATTCCGCGCGGCGCCTGCTTCAACACCTCGTCCGGCAGGCTCGCCTGGAGGAAGCTCCGGCATGTCTTGAGCGCATCGCCCGCCAGCTTGCCGGCGCGGGCCGCGCGGGCGTCGGTGTCATCATAGAGCGCTGCGCGAATGTCTTCGAGCGGCTTGCTCAAGGCCTCGACCCGGCTCCGGAATTCCGCCAGCGGCATCTCCGGAACCTGATGAGCCGAGTCCAATACCTCATGAACATATTTCATGGCAGCCGGGTCGAAACTGTCGGTCCGGTCCATCTTTCCCATCATGAGTTCGGACACGGCGCTATCGAGCGCCCCAAGCTGATCGGCGAGCCGGCTGCCCAGCGCGATCAGCGTTTCGGGCCAGTCCTGAACGATTGAAGCAACGCTCATGGATCACATCCTTTCGCTGCAGGGGTAAAATCGCGCCATCTGTGCGGGAAAGCAAGGCGCGGGCGTCGGGGCTGGATCGGCCCCGCCTTGGTGACAGGGGCGGCGGGGCGGATTAGGGTTCCGGGTCCGCAGGATAGGGAGCACGCCGTGACAAAAATTGTCAGGATCAGCGTTTTGGGGCCAACCGGCCGGCTGGGCGGTGCGATCTGCCGGGAGATCATCGATTCCGAGGGCGTCGAGCTGGCCGGAGCGCTGGTGCGGGCCTCCTCAGATGCCGTGGGCAAGGATATCGGCATTCTGGCCGGGCGCGATCCCGTCGGCGTAACGAGCGTATCCAGCCTGTCCGAAGCCGTCGAAAGCGCGGATATCGTCATCGATGCCAGCCTGCCCGACGCCACGGTCGAGGCCGCCGAATACCTTGCCGGCAAAGGCGGACCACCCCTGGTAACGGGCGTGACCGGCTTTTCCGAGGCGCAGGACGAGCGGCTGAATGCTGCGGCCCAGCGCCTGCCCCTGCTCTGGGCGGGAAACTTCTCGCTTGGCGTGGCAATGGCGGAGACGCTGGTCCGGCAAGCGGCTGCGCTTCCGGCCGACGTCTGGGATATCGAGATCGAGGAAGCGCATCATCGCATGAAGGCCGATGCGCCCTCCGGCACGGCGCTGATGCTGGCCCGGGCGGCTGCGGAAAAGCGCGGCCAGTCGCTGGGCGATGTCGCCGTCTGGGCCCGCGAAGGCCATACCGGGCCGCGCGAGGGCGGTTCGATCGGCTTTGCCGTGACACGAGGCGGCTCCATTATCGGCGATCACAGCGTTCGCTTTATTTCGGAAATGGAGGAAATCACCATTTCCCACAGGGCTTTCGACCGGGCCGTCTTCGCACGCGGCGCCCTGGCGGCGGCAATCTGGATGCATAATAACGGGCAAGGCCGGCCGGCCGGGATGCACAGCATGCATGACGTGGTCGGCGCGACATCGAGCTGACAATTGATGTCAGGACCGAGCCTCCGATTTCCCGACACATCCTGCCAAATATGCAATGTTGCACGTGAAACATTGATCGCCATGCGTGCTGGCAACACAGGACAGACGCGCTAACGGTCCATGCTTGCCTAAGACAGCGAACCCTGACACCTTCCGGACAGGCGACTTCCCAAGCGACGTCGCGACCTTCAGGAGGTGTCAGTGCGCCGCGCAGATCGTCTCATCCGCATCGTCCAGGCCCTGCGCGAAGCCGCGCCGGGTGCGGTCACGGCCCAGGAAATGGGCGACCGGTTCGACGTGTCCGAGCGCACCATCTATCGCGATATCGCCCATCTCATCGCCTCGGGCGCGCCGATCGACGGCGAAGCGGGCGTCGGCTATGTGCTGCGCCCCGGATTCGACCTGCCGCCCCTGACCTTCAGCTATGAACAACTCGACGCACTGGCGCTGGGCGCCCGTCTGGTGAAGGCGACCGCCGATCGCGATCTCGCCTCGGCCGCGGGCGAGGCGCTGGCCAAGATCGAGCATGCCCTGCCGGACACGCACCGCGAACGCCTGCGCTCCACGCCGCTCTTCGCGGCCTTTTTCGCGGAGACCGTGCGGCCGGAAGCCTTCGGCCCGGTCCGCAATGCCATCGCCAACCGCCGCAAGCTGCGTGTGGTCTACAAATCGCTTTCGGACGAGACCACGAAACGCATTTTGCGCCCGCTGGCGCTGACCTGTTTCGGCAATGTCTGGCTCTTGTCGGCCTGGTGCGAACTGCGCGACGACTTCCGCCATTTCCGCACCGACCGTATCGAACGCCTCACCGTGCTGGCGGAAAGTTTCGAGGACGAGCCCGGCAAGCGCTTCGAGGACATCCGGCAGGCGGGCTAAGCCGCCGGCAAGCCATTACCAGCTCCCCGTATTCTCCATCGAGGCCCACGGTTCTGCCGGCTCGAGCGGATCGCCGCGCTGCAGGAGTTCCACGGAAATCCCGTCCGGCGAGCGCACGAAGGCCATGTGTCCGTCGCGCGGCGGGCGGTTGATGAGATAGCCCATGCCGTCGAGATGGGCGCAGAGCGCGTAGATATCGGCGACGCGATAGGCGAGGTGGCCGAAATTTCGGCCGCCGGAATAGTCCTCCGGATCCCAGTTATGGGTCAGCTCCACACAGGGCAGTCCCTCGGGCAGCTTGCCGTCGGCCTCGGTCCAGCCGCTGGCCTCGATATCTTCCGGCGTGGCCAGGAAGATCAGGGTGAAGCGCCCCGGCTCGCTGTCGAAACGCTTGATTTCCTTCAGACCCAGCCCGTCGCAGAAAAAGCGCAGACTGTCGTCGACATCGCTGATGCGAAGCATGGTGTGGAGATAACGCAACGGCCTAGTCCTCTTTCGTCTCGGTCGGTTTCGAGGCGGCGGACCCGCCCGGGTTCGGCCGCGCCTTCACCGCCCATTTGGGGCGTTTGCGCGGAATGACAACATCGTCCAGCGGCTCGCCGCGGGCCCTGGCGAGCGCGTGATTGAAGGCTTCCGGCGCGCGGGCATGGTGGATACGGGCCACCACGGCGCCGGTCAGCGCCCAGATCGCGCACATGCCGAAAAAGATGTAGAACATCCACGGGTAATAGCCGACATCGTACCAGGGCCCGCCATCGAGCATCATGACGATGAAAGGCCACAGCCAGACCAGCGCGAAAGCGGCCGGCGGTGTCACCAGGATGGCAAGAAGCAGGGCCCCCGCGATATAGAGGGCCCAGCGCGGCTCATGCGCGCTCACATAGATGCGCTCGAAGGTCGCCGCGTCCACGCCCTTCACCGTCTTCGGCTTGCTCTCGCAACGCTCCGCATATTCGATCCGCGCATCCTCCATGAGGCGGCGGCGAGACGCGATCCAGCGGATGAAAAAGGCGGCCGCAGCGATCAGGGCGATGATGGCGGCATAGGCAAAGGGACTATCCATGTCCCGTGTTTTAACGCCTCACAGCCTCATAGGCGAGCATGGCACGCTTGCGGTCTACACCCCAGTGATAACCGGTCAGCTTGCCATTGCTGGCGAGCACGCGGTGACAGGGGATGAGCCAGGAGACGGGATTGGCGCCGACGGCCGCGCCGACCGCCCGAGAGGCCCTGGCGGTGCAGACCTGTTCGGCGATCGATTTGTAGGTCGTCGTCGCGCCCGGCGGAATGGCGAGCAGGGCGCGCCAGACCTGACGCTGCCAGGGCGTCCCGTAGAGAGCGAGCGGGATCGGACTGGTCTCTTCGGGCGAGAAGATGCGTTCCGCCCAGCGCCGGGCCTCGGCATCGTCGCGCGAATAGTCCGCCGCCGGATACCGCGCCTCGAGATCGCCGAAGCCACCCTCCACATCCGGATCGGCAAAGGCGAGAGCGGACAGGCCGCGCGGCGCGATCAGGAAGACGGCTTCGCCGAAGGGCGTCGGCGCCGCCCCCCAGACGAAGGACAGTCCCTTGCCCCGGCGCTTGGCATCGCCGGGCGTCACGGCTTCGTGGGCGATGAAGAGGTCGTGCAGACGTCCGGGCCCGGACAGGCCCGCCTCGAAACTCGCATCGAGCAGGCTCGCGCCGTCTTCGAGCGCCTCGCGCGCTGCGTCGTGAGCCAGCGTGCCGACATATTTCTTCGGACTGATTCCGACCCAGCGGGTGAAGACGCGCTGGAAATGGTGCGGCGACAGGCCTGCGGCCCCGGCCGCGGCTTCCAGATCGGGATGGTCGCGCCAATTGTCGCCGAGATAGGCGAGCGCATCGGCGATACGGTCATAATCGCGGCTGGACGCGTCGAGGTATTCGGTCGTTACGGTCATGCGGCGCAGTTTACGCCTCGCCGGCCGCGGCTCCACCCGGTTCTTGCGGTGCGCGCACCGAGCGGCGAGCCCGGTCGATCGCCGCCCCCAGCGCATCGGCAAACGCGCTGCGTTCGGGCGGGCTGAGGAAGCTTCCGAGCACCAGGGCGCGGCCATGTGCGCTCAGCGCCACTTGGGCGTGATGCGCTCCGGGATCTATGAGATCGAGCCGCACCCAGGCGGTGGGCAGCCGGTAGCGGCGGCGATGGCCGGTCGGCAATTGCCGCACCACCTCGATATCCCTCGCATCGACGCGTACCCATTCGCGCGCCCGTCCGTCTCGATAGGAAATGCGGAAGGCCAACCAGACCAGCAAGGCGTCGAGCCCGAAGAAGGGCGTCACGGGCCAGGCCCCGATGGTAATGAAGAGGATGCCGGCCGTGAAAGAGATGATCGCGATGGCGACCATCAGCGCGATATAGGCCGGATTGCGCAAAGAGCGATTGGGCGCGAGTTCCGCATCCATGAAGACGGGCCCGTCGTGACGGTTCACGCCCTCGGCTTCGGCCGGCCAGGTTTCCACGATCGGTCTCATATCTACCTAGATAGGGCGCGGACCCCAGAGGCGCAAAGTGGTCCGAAACGCGCGATCACAGGAAACGGGATGACAGGTCGCGCCGGCTCGGCTTATCTGCCGCCATGACCGATACGCCACCCAAATCCGCGAAGCCCGCCCCCGAACGTAGCGCCAAGCCCAAGGCCCGGAAGAAGCCCGCAAAACGCGGACCGCGCGGCCTCACCCGGGAACAGGCGCACGACCTCTTCGCGCGCCTGGCCCAGGACCGTCCGGCTCCGCGCACCGAGCTCAACTATACCAATCCCTATACGCTGGTTGTCGCGGTTGCCCTGTCCGCCCAGGCGACCGATGTCGGGGTGAACAAGGCCACCGAAAAACTGTTCGAGGAAGCCGATTCGCCGGAAAAAATGCTGACCCTCGGCGAGGATCATGTCCGAGACCGGATCAAGACGATCGGCCTCTTCCGCAACAAGGCGAAGAATGTGATCGCCATGTCGAAAATCCTCGTCGAACGGTATGGGGGCCAGGTCCCGTCCGACCGCGAGGCGCTGGAAACGCTTCCGGGCGTCGGCCGCAAGACCGCCAATGTCGTGCTTAACGAAGCCTTCGGCGTCCCCACCATCGCTGTCGACACCCACATCTTCCGCGTCGGCAACCGAACGGGCCTCGCGCCGGGAAAGACGCCCTTCGAGGTGGAGATGCGGCTCGAGAAGATCGTTCCGGAGGACTACAAGCAGGGCGCCCATCACTGGCTGATCCTGCACGGGCGCTATCTCTGCAAGGCCCGCAAACCGGAATGCTGGCGCTGCCCCATCGCCGACCTGTGCCGCTTCAAGGAAAAGACGCCGGCTCCCGCCAAGTAAGGCCTAGCCCAGCATCCCCTTGAGCGCGGTCGCAAAAACCCGGCCCATCTGCGGGCCCTGCTCCGGGTAGAGATAGGGTTCGATCAGCTCGCACTCGATCAGGGCGAGCTGGCCGTCCAGGCCGCGCAGCATGTCGACGCGGGCATAGAGGAGGTCGCCGGGGATGCAGTCGATGACCGACCGGGCCAGGGCGAGCTCGGCCTCGCTCGGCGTATGGACTTCTTCATGCCCGCCATATTCCGACTGGACTCTATAATCGCCGCTCGCCGGTATCTTCCTGGCACAATGGGAGAATTCGCGGCCGAAGAAGAGGAAGGCGTATTCGCCCTCCTCGGCAACGGCCGGCAGGAAGGGCTGGATCATGCATTCGGCCGGCGGCAGTTTGTGGGCCGGGGGCAGGGCTTCGCCGCGGCGCAAGCGCGCCTGGCGCCAGGCGCCGGCGCCCAGAACCGGCTTCACCACGATATCGTCCGTGCCCAGCGCGTCAAAGGCAGAGCGGAGCGTCGCGTCATCGGCATGATCGGCCCAGAGCGTCGGGATCATGGGCGCCCCGCGTTCGGCGAGATCCTTGAGATAGGTCTTGCGCGTATTCCAGCGCACAATGTCGAGCGGGTTGAGGAGATGGCTGTCCCAGTCGCACCGTTCCAGGACTTTGGCGAAGGCGTCCGGCTTTTCCATATAGTCCCAGCACGTGCCGATCACGACGGCGTCATAGTCCGCCGGATCGAAGTCCGGATCGTCCCAGATCCGCGTTTCCAGCCGCAGGCCCGCCGCACGGCAGGCCGGCTCCAGTGCGCCGATCTCCAGGTCGTATTCCCAGTAATCCTTGCGGACGTCGGGGTGGTCCCTGAGCATGCAGGACGCGCTCAGAAAGGCGATTGTGTGCGTGAACTCGGTCATGACCGGTCTGGTAGGCAAGGCCGGTCATGACGGCAAGCCTTGTTATCGAGACCCGCTGCGTTTAACCCTGCGCCCAGTTTTCGACCTACAGCCATTCACGAGATATCCCATGTCTGCTGCCCGTTACGACGTGCTCGCCGTCGGCAATGCCATCGTCGACGTCCTCTCCCCGGCGACCGATGACTTCCTGGCCTCCCAGGGCATCGCCAAGGATGCGATGACGCTCATCGACGAGGCGCGCGCCCACGAGCTCTACGATGCGATGCAGCCCGGCAAGGAAGCCTCGGGCGGCTCTGCGGCGAACACAGTTGCCGGTATCGCCTCTCTGGGCGGCAAGGCGGCCTATATCGGCAAGGTCGCGCAGGACCAGCTGGGCGAGATCTTCACCCACGACATCCGCACCATCGGCGTGCATTTCGACACGCCGGCACTGAAGGACGGCCCGGCCACGGCCCGCTGCCTGATCAATGTCACGCCGGACGCCGCGCGCTCCATGAGCACCTTCCTCGGCGCGGCCGCCCTGGTCACGGAAAAAGACGTCGAAGCCGGCGCCGACGCGCTCAAGGCTTCGGAAATCGTCTATCTCGAGGGCTATCTCTTCGACCGCGAGGAGGCCAAGCGGGCCTATGTCCACGCGGCCGAGATGGCGGCAGCCAACAACCGCCGCACGGCGCTGACCCTGTCCGACCTGTTCTGCGTGGAGCGTCACCGCGACGCCTTCCGCCACCTGGTGGCGAACCATATCGACATCCTGCTGGCCAATGAGGCCGAGATCACCGCGCTCTACGAGACCGGGGATTTCGACACCGCCATCGAGATGGCCCGCAAGGACGTCGCAATCGCCGCCGTGACGCGGTCGGAAAAGGGCGCGGTCATCGTCGCCGGAGAGCAGACGGTTGCGGTCGCGGCCGAGCCGGTCGGCCAGCTCGTCGACACGACCGGTGCGGGCGATCTCTTCGCCGCCGGTTTCCTGCTCGGCCTGGCCCAGGGCCGGCCGCTCGAGGAAGCGGGCAAAATGGGCGCGATTTCGGCCGCCGAAATCATCTCCCACTTCGGCGCTCGCCCCGAAAAGCCCCTGAAAACACTCGCCGAACAGTCCGGCATTGCCTTTGAATAAAGGCGAACCCGGGCGAACGCCAAAACATTAACGAAACAATTCCGGCGTTTTAACGACAATTCAAAAACTTGCTGCCAGTCTGCCCCATGAGTACGGGCGGGTTTCGTTACCTGCCCGGTGTTTGGTGGAGTAGTCGCGACCCGTCCCGGGTTGCGAGCAGGGGTAAACATGGCGCCCATCCGCAAAGCGGTGTCGCGGGTAATGCGGTCTCTGGTGATGAAGTTCACGCTTCTCACCGGCGCGCTCATTTTCGCGACCACTCTCATGCTGATGATGCTGGAAAACATCTCGGCACAGAGAGAAACCCGCAATCTGCTGATCGAACGGTCGACCGCCCAGCTGCAAAGCTCGGCGACCCGGCTTGCGACCGCAGCGTCCAACAACGACTCCACCTATATAGACAGCTATCTCGAGGAATTGCTGGCCAATATCGGTGCCAGCGAGATGTACGTCATCAACAATCGCCGCGAAGTGCTCGGCGAGGCCTATTCCGACGACCGTAACGAAGGCCAGCTGCGCGCCGCCGATCTCGCCGTGATGTCGCTCGGCGCCGGCGATCTGCGCTATTCCCTGGATGATGGATCGCTCCAGGTCGCGGCCCCGGTCTACACGGAATCACGGCGCCTGGTCGGCGTGATCTATTCGCGCCAGCAACTCGTCGAGCTCGCCAGTTCGCGCAATGCGGCCATCCGCCGCCAGACCCTGATCGCCCTGTTCGCGCTCGGTATTTTCCTGCCGCTGGCTGCGCTCGCCGTCGGCCGTGCCCTGCGTCCGGTACAGACTCTTACCGATGCGGCCCGCCTCGCATCATCCAAGAATCTCGACATGCGCATCGATGTGAAGACCGGCGACGAACTCGAAGTGCTCGCCAATGCCTTCAATCGCATGTTCGCCCGTCTCGACGGCAATCTGAAACGCATTCACCGTCTTGCCTATGTGGACCTCGTGACGGAACTTCCCAATCGCGAGCGTTTCCGCAAGGAGACCGAACGGGTTGCGCGCAAGGCGCTGGAGGACGGCACGTCGGGTGCGGTCCTCTTCCTCGACCTGGACCGCTTCAAGCGCGTCAATGACAGTCTCGGCATCGGCGAGGGCGACCGCCTGCTGGAAATGGTCGGCCGCCGTCTTACCGAAGTGACCCGTGGCTGCGACCTCGCGGCGGGCAATCTCGAGCACTCCATGGTGGCCCGTCTCGGGGGCGACGAATTCACCGTGCTGCTGCCGCATGTCGAGGACAGCGCCGACGCGGCCCGTGTCGCGAACAAGCTGGTCGACGCCATCCGCCTGCCTTTCGAAATCTCCGGCCACCAGGTCTTCCTGGGCGTATCCGTCGGCGTCGCCGTCTTCCCGCAGGACGGCGCGGATCCGGAAACCCTGATGCGCCATGCCGATCTCGCCATGGCTCACGCCAAGCGGGCCGGCGGCTCGGCAGCGCAATTCTTCGAACCGACCATGAACCAGTCCGCCTTCGAGCGCCTGGTCCTGGAGAACGAGCTGCGCGATGCGGTGCAGAAGGACCAGCTGGTCGTCTACTTCCAGCCCAAGGTGAAGATGCAGGATGGCGGCGTTGCCGGTGCCGAAGCACTGGTGCGCTGGCAGCACCCGACCGCAGGCCTGCTCGCGCCGGGCGCCTTCATCGAGGCCGCCGAAGAGTGCGGCCTGATCGGCGAGATCGGCGACTGGGTGCTGCGCAAGGCCTGCCGCCAGGCTGCCGAATGGCGCCGCCAGGGCCTGGAAATTCCGGTCGCCGTGAACGTCTCGGCCATGCAGTTCGATCGCGACGGCTTCTCCGACAGCGTGCTCGACGCGCTCGAGGAAGCCGAGCTCCCGCCGCACCTGCTGGAGCTGGAACTCACCGAGTCCATCGCGATGGAAAACCCGGAGCGGGTCATCGAACAGGTCCAGCCATTGCGCGATCGTGGCGTCAGCTTCGCCATCGACGATTTCGGCACCGGCCATTCCTCGCTGTCCTATCTGACACGCATGCCGTTCGACGTGTTCAAGATCGACCAGAGCTTCGTGCGCGACATGACCACGGACGAGCACGCCAAGATCGTCGTCGAGACCATTCTGGCCATGGCCAAGTCGCTGAAGCTGGAAACCGTCGCCGAAGGCGTGGAGACCGCCGAGCAGATGAACATGCTGCGCAAACAGGGGGCGACCCTGGCCCAGGGCTTCCTCTTCGGCCGCCCGATGCATGCGACGGATTTCATCGAATACGCCACCGAGAGCCAGGCCGACCGCGCCGTCGGCGAATAGATCGCCGCTCATCCGGGCGCAGCGATATGGCTTTGAAGGCTTGATCCCGGCGCCCGGACCCGCCACATCCTGATGCCGGTCCCGCCCTGGGCCGAGCGAAGGGAGAGCGCGATGAGCCAGACCACCCCGTCACCTACCGATGCCACCGCCTGGCGCGGAACGACCATCATCGCCGTGCGCAAGGAAGGACGCCTCGTCGTCGCCGGCGACGGACAGGTCTCGATCGGACCGACGGTGATGAAAGGCAATGCCAAAAAGGTCCGCCGTCTGGCCGACGGCAATGTCGTGGCAGGATTTGCGGGTTCCACCGCGGACGCCTTTGCCCTCTTCGAGCGTCTCGAGGCCAAGCTGGAACAATACCCCTCGCAGCTGGCCCGGGCCTGCGTCGAACTTGCCAAGGACTGGCGCACGGACCGCTATCTGCGCCGCCTTGAAGCCATGCTCATCGTCGGCGACGCCGACGCGACCTATCTCCTCACCGGAGCCGGCGACGTGCTGGAGCCGGAAGACGGCGTCGTCGCGGTCGGCTCCGGCGGCAATTTCGCCCTGTCCGCTGCCCGCGCGCTCTTCGAATACGAAGCCGACCCGGAAGTCATCGCCCGCAAGGCCATGGCCATCGCGGCGCGCATCTGCGTCTACACGAACGAGAACCTGACGGTGGAAACGCTGGGCAGCTAGGCCCAGGCGGTCCTGTTCGGCGCAGAATTCCCGGTCCGAGCCTTCCGGCGGATTGCCCCAGATACAATCCTCCTCTTCCTCGGTGGGCTCATCCGGCGTCTCCGGTTCGGCCGGTCCGGGTTCATAGGGCGGGATGGCGGCAGCACGCCTTATCCCTTTCAGCGTCATCCCACGGTGGCCGCGCAGCGGTCATCCGGGGGACCTCAACTCTCCTGTCTGCCTGAGTGACGAGGCCCCCGGACAAGCCGGGTGATGAGGGTGTTTGGAGGCTGCAGAAGAGATTTATCCCCACCCTTCAAGGCCGAGCCATAATCACCCCGTTCTCGCACCGCTCGAGGCCCGGCCTGGTTCGCCGGGGGTGTGGGGAGTACGGAGCCTGCCCGTCCCTGCTGACTGACCAAAGCAGGGCCCGGTGGTGGCCATCGGTAAGGAGAGGCAGCAAAAGCGCTGACTGTCTGTCC